>CALBVI010000001.1 GCA_937969395.1 uncultured Spongiibacteraceae bacterium
GCACTACTACGGTGACAGTAATTTGGTGTCTTTGGCGGTATTTTATAAAGATGTCGAATCATTTTTATCGGTCACCGGTAAATGTATTGCAAGTGATTCTACACAAAGCCAAAACGTGACTGAATGGCAAAATATTTGTCAGCTTCAGCAAGCCGGTGTCGATAACGAAAACTTAGTATTATCTAATATTACTGATTTTGCAGATGACACCGCTGGTTTCAACTTTGTTGGTGGGCTACGCGATCAGGGTCTGACGGGTATTAATACTGCTATCGCTACAAATGGTGAAGATGGTTCAATCAAAGGTTTTGAAGCTTCTATCCAGCAAAGCTTAGATTTCGTACCAGGTTTAGGCTTCAGCGCTAACTACACCTATGCAGATAGTGAGCAACCAAATGGTAGTTCGTTAGTTGACGTATCTAGAAACACTTTCAACGGTCAGCTTTATTGGGAAAACAGCGGCGTTCAAGTTCGTTTAGCCTATAACTACCGTTCACGTTACTTAGCAACTGAAGATGAAAGACTTATCGAACTGATTGGTGCTTTAGCGCTTGGTAGTTCAACAGATGAAGAAAGTGATCCAGGTTTTGACCCTAGCTCAGGTAACAACTACCGCGAAGGCAGAGGCCAGTTTGACTTCTCAGCAAGTTGGGATATTAACGATAGCGTAACGCTAGTTAGTAACATAACTAATCTAACAGGTGAGCCTTCTCGCTTCACAACTGAGCTTGGTAGCAGCTGGAAATATACTGAAGCTGACCGCCGTTATAGCTTAGGTCTACGAGCGAAGTTTTAAATTATTAGTTTGATTAGCTGGGCTATTTGGCCCAGCTTTTTATAATTTATAAACGCTTATTCTAATGTAGTGCTGTCTATTTAAGCATTACAACTCTTAACCAATTTTTCAATTCCAGGTTTCGTCCAGCTGAGTAGTGTACGACTACTTAAAGATGGATCATTACCCCACGGAGCGTGTTGTTTAGGCGCTCTCTTTGAGTGCATTCTTGTTAGAGAGTGCGCTCCTTTTTGGTTTAGGCCTACTTTAATTCTTTTCAAATAGAGCTCAAAACCGTCCCGTTTTTTTTCGTAAGGCCAGTCAGCTAAATCTGAGTTTTGGTTTCAAGATTAGGATCTATATAAGGACTTCTAAAACTAGAATTAGTAACAACGCCCCACACACTTGACGTTTTATTAGCGTCATAAATCGCGAAAATTGAATGATGTAAAAATTTGAATATTTGAATATTTGAAAAAAGATAACCCCTGAAATTTAATAGACTAAATATTTTCAGCATAGAATCAGGGTTGATCTAGTTGTCTTTCATGGGCTATTTAAAAACACTATAGCAATAAGTTAGCTACATCCCTGCACACTTTTAATATCGATAGGTAATACTCATTGCTCCAAATTCTTCCCTGTCATCAATTAATGCTGATTTGGAACTGTTTGATGACAATTGAAAAACAAATCCATATCGACCAATATTCCACACTGCTCCAGCACTTACTTGATCTTGGACATGCTCTAAGGGAACCGAATGACTATCACTAAATGTATTGCCATCGATTAAAATATCATTAAAAACGTAACCACCTTTGGCGCCGAGAAAAACGTAAAAATCATTAGTGGGAGACAGCGCCAAAGGATTAATTTGCCGGTCAGCCTGCAAGGAAAATGTCACGAAGCTAGATGATAAATTACGTCCCCAGCGAATAGCCACGCCGGCTTTAGCCGCGGACTCAAGATTTCCGATTCCTGCGCCCGTGATCCCCAAAATATCAAATTGAAAACCGTCACCCGATGAACGATATAAGTTCCATACACGCTGCAATTCTACTTTAACAACCAACTCATTTTCGATTTGATTATCCCATCCTAACGGCTCATCGGAGCCTAGGGCACTATGTACAAATTTTTGTGCTTCTTCGCCGAGCACCGCTGGCCCCACAGCCCCAAGGTAAAGTGAAAACTGATCAGATATTTCAGAATCCCAAGCATACATAGTGCCTTGCCAAGCCACGAGTCCGACGTATGGAACGTCATCGATGATCAATTCATCCGTTAATATATCGTCAGGGGTCTGCATTCGTTGGAAAAACATATGCGCCACCCCGCGCTGCTTATTTGGCATGGTACTAATGTAAAGGTCTTTAGTTAACCAATGCTGCCAGCTAGGTAAGGTGTCATCATTGAACTCCTTGAATGGCCCTTTCCCAAAAGTAAGCCCAAAACCGTTGGTGTAACCGTTATCTTCACCAACAAAAACATCATTTTCAAAAGTAAAATTGAAATATTTAGGCACATTGTCATCACTATGAGTGATCGAGCTAATAGGTAGAAAAAGCAGCCCAATAATGAGGCTGTAGAACATTGATTGTTTTTTTATCATCGTAAAAACTCTAAAAGTTATTGGGTGATCTTGAATAAGGGTACTTCAGGGGAGATATTTATTAAAATATATTACAACTTATCTCTCTGGCTTAGGGTAACTATTTGTCAGCAAAGCTGGCTGTCTACGTTATAAAGTTTCTTTATGGAGCGCAATGCCGCAGAGCAGCATTGTTGTACTCCAAGACATGGTACGGGCGTTTTTATTTCATCGCCTAAGCCATAATAATGTCAATGACTACGCGACTTGCTTCACTAACGACAATACCCAGTCCACAGCTATTTCTATATTTTTGCTTTAGTCGCACACACCCCACCTTTTCTTACAGTTATTTGTAAATAATATAGCTAATTTAAGTGCTTAATAGCCGACATTTACCGATGAATTCTATATTATGGAAGGGTTTAATTTGTACCAGCGGTAGCCCCTGACTTTATGCGGATTGGTGCAGATATGTATAGCCAAAAATGCTTGAGCTTTGATAGCGCCTGAACTATTAAAAATTTAGAGATAACGAGATTGAACGGAATAATAACCAATGAAAAACGAGCAATCACAAACGACTGATAATGCAAAAACAGATCTGACAGATCCTGTATTTCTTAAAGAATTACGTATTCAGATGCTGAAATTTGCGGTTATGCAAATTAGAGATGAATCGCTAGCAGAAGACGCGGTTCAAGAAGCATTAATTGGTGCATTGAAGAATTCGGGATCGTTTGGCAGGCGCTCAGCGCTAAAAACTTGGGTGTTCGCCATCCTCAAGAATAAAATCAAGGATATACTCCGTAAAACGAATCGGTTAGCCGAGGTCAGTGAGCAGCTCCCTGATCATGCGGATGAAGACAATCTTATGCTATTCGGCACTAATGGTCGCTGGCACGTGGATGAGCGCCCTGTTTCTTGGTCCCAACCTTTGGAGTCAGTCAAGAGCGATCACTTTTGGAGAGTGTTCGAGACTTGCTTGAGTCACTTGCCAGAAAACCAAGCACGTTTGTTTATGATGAGAGAGTTTCTCGAATTAAGTAGTGAGGAAATTTGCGAAAGTTTAAATATCACAACCAGCAATCTCCATGTTATGTTATACCGAGCTCGACTGCGCTTGCGAGAGTGCCTTGAGAATAATTGGTTTAGTGGAGGTGAAAAATCATGATGAATTGCCAACAAGCAACCCGCCTATTTTCTGATGCTCAGGAACGCCCACTGTCTTTAAAAGAGAAAAGCTCACTTGGCGTACATGCCATGATGTGTGCTGGCTGCCGACATTTTGGGCATCAAATGGGTACATTGCGCGAGATTTCCCAAATTTATACTAAGGGACTCAATACGACTAACCAAAATTGAGACTTATCAGACTCTAATGGGCGCTACAATTAAATTTCTTGCGCCTAATTAGAATAGTAACTTCACCCATTTGAAACCACGCTTATACATATCTAGACTAGGGTTTCAGCACTCTTTTTTTGCGTACTAGCTGCGTATTTTCTATGCTTTTTCACATTTTACCCCGATGCCTTGAGCTTTCACTCTGTGCTTAGTGAATATAATAATTAAAGCCGCATTTTGAGCTGAACTAATTTTTTTAATTTTAATGTAAGGTTTTCATGAGTTAACGCGACTGATATACACAATCAATCACCGTTAAAGGACATATCTTATGAATTCCAAGAGTTTTATCACCAATGCACTCATCGCTGGAGCATCACTTGCTATAGCTAACACTGCTATCGCCAAGCCTAACGAAGGGTTGTCATTAGAGTCTGGAGCACCAGAAAAAGTAGTGACTAGTTTTGCTAGCTGGAAAGCCGGTGATCGCCTTAAGGGCCGTAAAGACAAATGTTACGGTATTGCTTTGGCGGGTGAAAATGATTGCAAAGCAGGCGCTGGAACTAGCTGTGAGGGTACTTCAACTATCGATTATCAAGG
>CALBVI010000002.1 GCA_937969395.1 uncultured Spongiibacteraceae bacterium
ATCACTGATTGCTTTTTTACCAGATAAATAGCCAGCCGTTTTCTGCCGACTGGCAAAATAGATAGATTTGTAAAGAAGTGATTTGTGCTTCCTACAGTATATTTATACCATTAATATCAAGTACAAAGCAATTATAAGTAAATGTTGTTAGTTTTTAGATATTATTGGTATATCTCATTAAAGAAAAAATCAAATGTCCATGATATAGTTTAATTGACTACCATCAATTTTTTATCTGGTATCTTTGCCTAGACTATAGGGAAGAAAGTGAATGGAGGTTTTGATATGCAACAGTACATTTTAAGACATAAAAATCAGATTGCGGTTGTTTCGGGTTTGTTGATTGTGATTGGTTTCTTGGGGCATCTTGTTTTGCATAGTGAATGGTTATTTAATGGGGCGTTTATTATTGCATCGATTATTGGTGTGGCGCCGATTGCGATTCAGGCTTATCAGGCGATGAAAGTGAAGGTTATTTCGATTGATATGTTAGTGACGATTGCGGTTTTGGGGGCTTTTTTAATTCGTAATTTTGAGGAGTCGGCAATTGTGACTTTCTTGTTTTTACTGGGGTCTTATTTAGAACAACGTACCTTAAATCAAACACGGTCAGCAATTAAAGAGCTGACGGAGATGACGCCGGAAACAGCTTTGAAAGAGATGGAGGATGGAACGTTTGAAGAAGTGGACATTGATGAGGTGGATGAAGGTGATTTACTACTGGTAAAAACTGGTGCCAAGATACCGGTTGATGGCACTGTCTTTGAAGGTCAAGGGCATGTGAATGAGGCCAATATCACGGGTGAATCTTTTCCTGTGAAGAAGGTGGTTGATGATGAGGTTTTTGCCGGGACGATTCTAGATAATGGGACTATGAAAATTGTTGCCAACAAGATAGGGGAAGATTCTACCTTTGGGAAAATTATTGAATTGGTTGAGGAGGCGCAAGATAGTAAATCTGAAGCGGAGCGGTTTATTGACCGATTTTCTCGTTGGTATACGCCGCTGGTTTTACTGGTTGGTATTCTAGTTTGGATATTTACTCAAAATGTTGGAATTGCAGTAACAGTGCTAGTTTTGGGTTGTCCTGGTGCTTTAGTGATTGGGGTACCAGTTTCAAATGTGGCCGGAATAGGAAATGGTGCGAAAAATGGGGTCCTCTTTAAGGGATCAGAAGTGATTAGCGATTTTTCTAATGTGGATACGATTTTATTTGATAAAACAGGAACTTTAACCGAGGGGAATCCGCAGGTTGCGGAGACGATTTATTATGATGATGACACTGAAAATACCTTTTCTTATCTGGCATCTGTTGAGCGAGAATCGGACCATCCTTTGGCTTTAGCAATTTTAGAAGAGCTGGGGGATGTTCCGGTCAAAGAGGTTACAGAGACAAGTGTTGTGAAAGGTGGGGGCATTGTTGCGCAAGTAGCTGGGCGTCAGATTGCCATTGGTAACCCCTTCTTAATGGAAGAAAAAGATATAATACTGTCGGACAAGGCTCAATTAGATGTTCAGCGTTTAGCGGATTCGGGGCATTCGTTGGTGATGACGGCGGTAGATGGTGAGTTGAAAGTGATGATGGGCATTCGGGATCAAGTCCGGGATGGAGTTAAGAATGATTTGGCCAAGTTGAAGGTGCTTGGAGTAAAGAATCTGATTGTTTTGTCAGGAGATAATCAAGGAACGGTAGACTTGGTCAAGCGAGAGTTGGGCTTAACTGAGGCGTACGGATCCATGTTACCTGAGGATAAGCAACGATTTCTAAAGGACCGGCAAACTGCGGGCGAGATTGTGGCCTTTGTGGGTGATGGAGTGAATGATAGTCCATCGCTGGCGTCGGCTGAAATCGGGATTGCCATGGGTGGCGGAACAGATGTAGCGATTGAGACGTCAGATGTTGTGCTAATGAATTCAAATTTCAATCGGTTACCCCACGCCTTAAGTTTAGCGCAAGCAACCTATGCAAATATGCAACAAAATATTGTGATTGCGATTGGTGTGGTAATTGTTTTACTGGCTAGCTTGTTGTTTTCTGATTGGATGTCTATGTCGATTGGCATGTTGGTTCATGAAGCTAGTATTTTAGTAGTGATTTTCAATGCGATGCGGTTGCGGGGACATAAAGAAAAATAATTGATTCCGGTCAATTTTATTTGGCAGAAGACCTTATAGACTATAGTTAAGGAGGTGGTAATGATGAATAAAGCAACTTTGAAATTAGAAACTTTAACTTGTCCATCATGTTTACAGAAGATTGAAAGCGCAATGAAGCAAACAACTGGCGTTATGGGTGATTCGGTGAAGGTACTCTTCAACGCTAGCAAGGTGAAAGTCGATTACGATCAAGATCAGGTGGCTATTGAAGAAATTGAGCAGGCGATTGAAGATTTAGGTTATACAGTTTTAAACACAAAAGTGAAGGAGAGTGTGTAAATCATGTCTACTTTAGATGAAAGAAAGGCGAAATTAACGGAAGAGGAAGCATATAAAGACCATATTCACCATACAAAAATTAATACTGCTGCGGTGGTGGACCATGTGTTAGCCAATATGCATGCCTTGCACGTAAAATTACATCAATATCATTGGTATGTGAAAGGACCACACTTCTATTCGTTGCATACGGTCTTTGAAGACTTGTATAATGAAAATGAAGAATGGTTCGATCGCTTGGCAGAGCGCTTGTTAGCGGCTGGTAACAAGGTAGCTTCGACAAGTGCTGAATTCCAAGAATATACAACTATTAAGGAAAATCCAGCTGATAAGTATTTAGAGGCGGATGAAATGGTAGCACAAATTGTAGAAGATTTCCGGTCTAACCGTGAATTCACCATCAAAGCCATTCATTTGGCGCAAGAAGAGGCCAATGATGCGCTGGAAGATCAGTTGATTGCTTATAAAGATAGTTTGGATGTAAATATTTGGAAACTACAAGCATTTATTGGAAAAGATGCTTTAGAGGACGATGACTATATCGACGAAGATTAGTTAAGGAGGAAGGTTTATGGCTTACCACCATCACCATGGAGAAGGGCATACGGCTTGTGTGCGCTTAGTGCCCATTTTTAACCATTTATCCGATGAACAAATGGATTTAATCGCGACATCGGCTCATACGAAGAAAGTTTCAAAAAATGAATTGCTCTTTCGTGTCGGTGAAAAAGACAATACGCTCTATATTATTTCTTCGGGACGAATTCGAATCTACCAATTGAACGAGTCCGGCCGGGAGCAAACGATTCGCATTTTAAATCCTGGTGATTTTACGGGAGAGGTAGCCATTTTCCAATCGGATAAAAGACATCACAGTTATGCAGTAGCGGCCTTGGATACGACCGTTTGTATGCTTCATAAGGCAGATTTGGATAAT
>CALBVI010000003.1 GCA_937969395.1 uncultured Spongiibacteraceae bacterium
ACAGTAAAATTCGAACGTCTTGCACTCACAGAATCGATCCATGACCTTCTTAGAGCTCAATTCCGACAAAAGCCGGTATAGATGTTCGACTTTATCCTTTTGACACTCTTGCTGATTGCATAGCTGATCAAATGAAGGAAGAGATTGTTCCATCCGCTGCTGATCGAGCACGGCCGCTTGTTGCGCATTGTGAATACGTAAGTCATTCAGCAGCGTTGTCAGATTATCAATCTGAATTCGCGCTGCTTTCAATTTATCTGGTCGACTGTCAAACATTAGCAAAGCCCGCAATAATTAAGTGGTGCGCATGTCCAACCGTTATACAAATCGACCGGGTCTTCTGAGACATCATAACGCTTACCTTTTCTGTTGATTACGCTACCACAGACAACCCTTCGCTTTTCGCACGTCGGCCAGTACATAGTGATATCGGAATCAACTATCTGACGTTCTCCAAGATCTTCATGCTTGAACGGTACCCGGTTCCATACCCAGCACCTAGTTTCACAGTCACCTTCAAGCCTTAATCTATCGCCTAGGCACTCGCATGCTTTCAAGACAGCCGTCTTTAAACACCTATCTTCAAAACAATCGTCACGGCTTCCAGGTCTAAAGTTCGGCATATTTGATGATTTCAAGCGTGCTTGTTGGCGCGCCTTTCCATCTTGGATGCCATACACCCTCGCCTTCTGACCAAAGAAGAGAACCTGCTAGACCATCAGCCACCACACGGCGGCCTAAACGACCAAGCATTCCATCGTTATCTTCTGCTTCCATAAGCAAGCCAGGCCAAATTGGGCAACCTTCCGGAACATCTTCCCTAGGGGAAACGTCATACGCGTCTGCAAGGTCTTGCCAGCAAGGCAACCCAAGCTCTAAATGTCGCGCAAACGTACGCTCTAGGATCGAATGCGGCTTGCTAGGTAGGTGGGCCATGTCTGTCATGGCAGGTGACACACCAAGATTCAAATCACGCGCACGTTCCGACGTGTAGAGCGATTCGACATCTACCGTACCGCTCCAACCCTTTTCAAATATATGCTCTTCATTAACCGTGTCGGGCATCTGTGCATGTGCCCATCTAGCTATTGCAAAGTTCCATTCCAGACTAAAATTAAGGCCATTGATCTGTATCTCGAAGAATTCGTTCCAATCCATCTGGCAAAGCACCAGCGACTCGTTAAGCGTCACAATGTTTAACGTCGCGATTGTTTCTGATTTAGCTAAATCGAAGTCACCGTGCGCGTCCATTCGCTTATTATGAATTTTAGAACCCATTCGATGAAGCGCCTTAAGCACCTTATTTTCGTTCCCACGATGCGCATCAACCGTTAATTCAATGGGTTTTGATTCGTCAACAGGAGACATCGCCGGCAAGCCGTTCTTTGAAAGCTTGAAATATCCGCCTTTCAGAAGTGGAGAATCCATTCGTACTGGATATAGGCCTTGACCATTGTCGAAACCATCGTATCGGTTGAACTTCTCGCCATCGATCTCGGTAGAGTCTAAGCATTGATGAGCCCAGAACTGAAACCACATAGGGTTAAAAAGTGTGATCTGCTTTGATCGGCTGTCGTCGCGCTTGAAACGCTTCTTTATTTCTTCGCAGCCTACACTGGTGAGACGCCTATGGCTTGTAGGAATTTCTCGCGTAAATTTATGCATTAGGGGCTTGCCTTAAGTCGATGTATCGGCGGCGCCATTGCGAGACGTCTCCGCGTTGTGGGTTTAAGTCGGTGCTTGCCAAAAGGTAGGCATACATTAGATCCAATGTGCTTTCGCTATGCTGTAAGCCAAATACATGACCTACCTCGTGCTTGCCAAAACGCCTTGTTCGGCCAATTGGCCAAGATCGCTCTGAATTGTCGATAAACATATCACCGCTCAAATTTCCAGAGCTAGCCATCTCTTCAGCTGTACCGTTCGGCTGGTAAACAAAACCAAGAACTTTTCCCGGTCCATCAATACGCTTAAACTGTATATGGCAATCACCCACGCCTGTAACCTTGCGTACTTTGAATCCTGATAGATCCGCCCACACCATAAACCACTTCTGAATCTCAAAATCGGTAAAAGCAGAGCTGGCCGGCTGACCTGTTCGATTGATTGACCAGGTGAACGGTTCGCCTCTGTTTAATTTCTCCCATCGCAAACCATCCACCTGATCTATTCCGCGACAACCGTCGCAATGAATAACAGTTGGAACGTCCGCATTTGGAACTATTGGGCTAACAGGCTTATCGTTTTGAAGTTCGGCATGTATTCGCCTAGCAAGCAATCGGCGGCGGCCAGTATGACGAACACCCAGCGCCTTTGCGAATGCATAAATATTATGATTTAGAACGTCTTCAACTTCATAACGAGTCATTCCTGCCGTAACGATATCGACAATGCGCTTAAACTCGGCCGGGTCTTTTTGGTATCTGTTAAGCATTCTATTTCTATCGTTGTCGTTGCGCAGCTGAATCGATCCGATCTTCCAATCGTTTTATATCTCGCGTACAGGTTTCGTTGCTGGCCTCTATGCGCGTAACTCGGTCAGTAAGGGCCAACACTCGAGCACGGCCGGATTCGATCTCTTTAGCGTAAGGATGCACCGTGTTTTGAACTAGCTTTATCTCTCCAGAGAGACCTACCAATCTAATATCGAACTCGCTTTTCATTTTCGCTAGGAACCAAACGAAAACACAAAGCGTGACAACGGTCGAGGCGAACACAGAACCGATCTGCACCCATACCGCAAAGGGAATCTGACTCATTCATAAACTCCTTAAAATGCGATATTACGGTATATAAAAATCAACAGCCCTGCGACTTCTAAAGCGGTCTTGATATCCATTATTTAGTTGTAACTTGCTCTCTGGATCCGCTATCTAGACCTTTACCGTTACCGTTACCGTTAGAAGAGTTAGTCAATTTTTTTAATATCACAGCTTCTATTTGAGTCTCAATCTTCGAGGCCGCTTGGAATCTTTCTTCGTAGTCGGCCACCTCTTCGTCGGTGACTGGCGGATCTGGATAGACATCGACAAAGTACTGATCTCCAGCTATTCTGACCTTGTCGGCATCTTTAGGGTTTTTGATTACAAGCATATATATTTCACCCAAAACTCGACGTACTCATTGCCGATGTTGTTATCTCGACGGTACAGGCCTCCATAAAGGCTCCCAGTACTTGACCACTCGTGCCACTCTTTACCCATGTATGGACCTAAAGGAGTCGCGCCGTTTGCTGCGTTTTGATT
>CALBVI010000004.1 GCA_937969395.1 uncultured Spongiibacteraceae bacterium
GTTTATAGGCCTCAATTTCAGCCTCATCAAAATCGCCATAGGTGGCAATAATAACGCGATCTCCAACCTGAACCTTTCTCGCTGCAGCGCCATTCATAGAAAAGGTACCCGAACCAGGCTCCGCCAGAATAATATAGGTCGTAAAACGCTCGCCATTATTGACGTTATATATATCAATCTGTTCAAATTCACGCATGCCAGCAAGCTCAACCAAGTCACTGTCAATAGCACAAGAACCGTCATACCACAGCTCAGCCTGAGTAACACAAGCCATATGCAACTTGCCTTTCAACATCTTGGATAACATTTACTCACCCCAATACTAATCAATCTACATCTAATAACAAAAACGAATACTGCCAAGCAATCACTGCAACAACATAATCCTATCGCGCTGTAGCGACCCAGTCCATTAACTCAGAAAAATCATCGATACAAAGCTCCGGCTCGCAAGCCAACAAGCGCTCAATACCATGAGCACCATACTTCACCGCTACACTTCTCATCGCTGCATTATTTGCCATTTTTAAATCAAAATCAGTATCACCGACCATCACTGCATCAGCGGGCAAACAATCAAACTGATCAAGCAACTGCAACAGCATAAGCGGATTAGGCTTTGAGGCTGTTTCATCCGCGCAACGACTCGCGTCAAAAAAGTCCTGCATATTAAGGTTACTAAACACCCTGTCAAGCCCGCGACGACTTTTACCTGTAGCTACCGCCAATAAATGCCCTTTTGAACGCAATTCTGCCAACACCTCTTCAACATTCGGGAAAAAAGGACAAGGAGTGCGATCAGCCTCAACAAAGAATTCCGAATAACTTTGGCAAACCTCAGGTATTAAAAGCTCATCAATATCAGGACACAACTCCTGCACACCCTCAAACAAACCTAAGCCGATAATAGACTTGGCTTGCGCGGAGGACACAGCCGGCAATTGATGCTTATCAATAGCCTGCTGCATACTGCTGGCAATTTTATCGGTGGAATCCAAAATAGTCCCATCCCAATCAAAAATAATTAACATACTTAATCGCCAACCTTAGAGCTACTCGCTTCCTCTGATGTAATAGGTAATTTCTGCAACACCTTAGCCAAGTCCTCACTCAGCGGCGCATCAATCCTTAAATTATCTTCATCTTCAGGCATGGGCACATTTAAACTGGCCGCATGCAAAAACAAGCGCTTTAAACCATAAGCTTTAAATGTACGGGCAAGCTCCTGATCTCCATATTTATCGTCACCTAATAAAGGATGACCAGCATGTAGCGCATGCACTCTTATCTGATGCGTTCTACCGGTAATCGGCTTAGCCTCAACCAATGTCGCCTGATGGTAGCGTTCAATGATGGCAAATTCCGTCCGTGACTTTTTCCCCGACTCACTGACACGAACCATCCGCTCCCCAGACTGCAGGGTATTTTTCTCCAACGGCGCATTAACCATTTTGCAGCGATTAGGCCAGCGCCCTGCTGCCAACGCCAAATAGCGCTTATCTATCGTCCCGTTACGCAATTGCTCATGTAGGTAACGCAACATACTGCGCTTCTTCGCGATCATAACGCAGCCGGATGTATCCCTATCTAAACGATGCACTAACTCTAAAAAGTGCTCATCAGGCCGCAGTACTCGCAAAGCCTCAATCAACCCCTGATTAATACCACTACCTCCATGCACCGCCAGGCCAGAAGGCTTATTAATAACCAATAAGCGCTTATCCTCAAACAGAATCGACTGAGACAATAGCTCACTCAAACTCACCGACACCCTCTGCTCCGGCTTTTTTTCCGCCATACGTACCGGTGGAATGCGCACCATGTCGCCAATTTGCAGCTTATACTCTGCCTTGGCCCGCGATTTGTTAACTCTCACCTCGCCCTTGCGCAATATTCTATAAATCCTTGATTTAGGCACACCCTTTAACCGGCGCAGCAAAAAATTATCTATTCTCTGCCCTTCATGAGCATCAGTCACCTCAACAAAAGTGACTGCGCTTTTTTCCTGATGATTGTTGTCGACCATTAAACTTCCAAGCTAAGTGTTTGATGTGCATAGAAAATACTGCTATAGTCCGTTCACATTTTGTGCAGCACCGGTTTCCACCTCGACAATTGCAATTCTTAGTCAACCGAAACAAACCCGTTGACTAACAATAAAGAAATGCAAATAAACCAGAAATCAGATCGAGATGAAAGGAAATACCGCCTGCAAAATTGTACTGATACGACTTAGGCACGACTAAGAAGATAGCAACGCTAACTTAACGTTTTTTTTTGCTTCGTGCGATAACAAATTTAACAAAACGCTTACAAAATTGAAAAATCGTAAGCACACATTGAATTAATATTTTATTAACAATGCAGACGAATTGTCGCAAGCATCGTTAAACCGATTTTATATTTAGAGACACAGGTAAAGCATTTTTAGCAGGCACAGAGCGAACGCTGAACATACGCTCCAACCACTATTAATATTACCTTTGAAAAAAATTACCAGAAAACGCAAAACGACAGGGCTTTGTACAGCCCACCCTAGCGTAAGTAAGATATTGACTTTAACTGCCCTTAAATGGATAACCAGAAGTCAAAAATGTTAAAACAAAGAAAAGAAAAGCTTTAAAGTAGCTTTGCGCCAATGTTTATTTAGATCGAGCGCATTAAATTAAATAAGTTTTAACATCACTGGTAAATTAACACGTCCCTTCATAAAATCCGTGTTCGCGGAATTGCGCAAATCCCTGCCCTAGGATTTGTAACAACTATGAAAAGAATGCTTATTAATGCAACTCAACCTGAAGAGTTGCGCGTCGGTATGGTCGATGGCCAACGCCTCTATGATCTAGATATTGAAAACCGTACCCGGGTACAAAAAAAATCAAATGTCTACAAAGGTACAATCACCCGCGTAGAGCCTAGCCTCGAAGCTGCATTTGTAGATTTTGGCGCCGAACGACACGGATTCCTCCCTCTTAAAGAAATTTCTCGCGACTATTTTTATCGTCAGCCATCGGAAATTAGCGGCCGCTTTAAAATTAAAGACGTGCTAAAAGAAGGCACAGAAGTCATTGTCCAGGTTGACAAAGAAGAGCGCGGCAACAAGGGTGCAGCACTAACAACCTTTATCAGCTTAGCTGGTCGCTATCTG
>CALBVI010000005.1 GCA_937969395.1 uncultured Spongiibacteraceae bacterium
CTATATATCCGATGGTGCGAGGTCGCTTAACTGAAATTAATGGTGTGGCAACGGATGATCGTCCTCGGAGCGAAAGAACCGGTCGCGGTGTTGGTCGAGAGCTTAATTTGACATGGGCCGATGATATACCGTTCGAGAATATTATTGAGCAGGGGCAGTGGTGGGGTGAAGGAGCCAGATCTAAAGAGATTTCAATAGAAACAGGCTTAGCTGAGCGTTTAGAAGTCACTTTAGGTGATGAGCTCACCTTTATGATGGGGAGTGAGTCAATCACAGTGTCTGTCAGTAGTATTCGATCATTGAATTGGGACAGTATGCGACCTAACTTTTTCGTTATTTTTCCGCCGGCGGTGTTAAAGGAGTTCCCCGCTACTTATATAACAAGCTTCCATTTACCCGCCGAGAAGAAGTTATTGCTCAATCAGTTTTTGCGTGAGTTTCCAACGATAACGGTGATTGAAATGGATGTTATTATTCGCCAGATTCGCAGTATTATTGATCAGGTCAGTGGTGCTGTTGAGTTAGTGTTGGGCTTGATTATTATTAGTGGCTTATTGGTGTTGGTTGCCAGCGTACAGGCAAGTCTTGATAGTCGTTTTCAAGAGAGTGCGGTATTAAGGACGCTGGGCGCTGGCCGACGATTAGTGTTGGGAAGTTTAGTTATTGAGTTTGCTGTACTGGGACTTTTGGCGGGTTTTATGGCTGCACTTTCAGCAGAGGTGGCTGTATTTGGCCTGCAACGATTTGTTCTCGATATGAATTCCGTCTTACATCCTTGGGTTTGGTTGGCGGGACCCATTATAGGTGCTATTTTAATTGGTACAGCCGGTTATATTACTTGTCGAAAAGTTGTTAATACGCCGCCGGTTGATGTGCTTCGTGAGCTTTAAGCTCATTCATCTACCGAGTGTTTTGCTATGCAGATAAGAGATAAGCTCTTTATAGGAATAATTATACTGGCCTGCGGCGTAGGCCTTTATCTCTCTAATTCATCCGCTGATAAACAGTCTGATGAGTTAGTGGATAAGTCTTCAGTGATAGCGACTAAATCCGAGGGTGTGGATGGAAGTGTTACTGATGTTTCGATAGTTGAAGCCTCCGCGAGCGGGGTTCCTGCCGCGAACACGCAATCAGCCCCTCCTATCTCTGTGCTTTTACCGCCAACAATACCTACTCCATCAGTCAATGATTGGGGTGAAACACAGTTTGATGCCGCTGCCGTGCCTGAAAAAATGACTGTGCAAGAGAAAAAAGAGCGCTTTAAAAGTTTATTGGGTCCAGCCGTTGATCAGGTATATGCAGAGTTGCATAAGCGATATTGGGAGATTAAGTGGGCATTGGAGAATAGTGTTGACGACGAGAGAATTACTGCACTAAAAGTAGAATATAAAGCGGAAACCGATCAAGAACTGTTAGCCGCATTAAAACCTCACCCTCGTAGTATTGTTTTAGCGCAGGCAGCAATGGAAAGTGCTTGGGGGACTTCTCGTTTCTTTATTAAGGCTAACAATATTTTTGGTGTTTGGTCCTTTGATAAGGATGAGCCAAGAATTGCTGCGGGGGAGCAGCGCGGTGAAAAGACAATTTGGTTAAAAAAATACGATTCGATTTATGCATCGGTGAAAGATAATTATCGGGTGTTGGGGCGCAGTCATGCTTTTCAGGATTTTCGTTGGTTGCGGCTTGAAACAGATAACCCCTACGAACTTGTTAAGAAGCTTGATCGCTATTCTGAAAAGGGGGCTGAGTACACTGATCAGCTGATATCGATGATCAGTTTCAATAAGTTTGCAGAGTATGATGATGTCTTTTACGAGCGAAACTAATGTTAATGACCTCTTTTGTCTGATAATTACGCTGTGATTTCCTGTGTTTAGCTATTTGTTAAGTTATTGATATATATCGTTTAAATTTGATTTTTTTAAGAATGGAACATCTGTCACAGCAAAAACTAAGTATTAGATTACACTTTAAACATCTGGCTAGGATTTTTTAGTAAATTATTGATGTATAAGTAGTTTTCCTCCAGTTAAGAATAAGTCTATAAAAAAGATAAACCGACTTTTATAAATTAGCTTTTAAATCAATGTGTAAAAGGTTCTAGGATGGATGGTGTGGTCAGTGAAGCCATTATGTTTTTTGACGACGGTAATGTTGTCAAGGAAATGCTATATCCTGAATTTGAAGCCATGCTTGATCACGTTGTTGGAGTGGATGACTTCAAAAGTCGTGAGGTTCCATCAGTTTACGTCCGTATTGATAGCAAGCTTAATGTTACCGCTGCTGTTTTTTTCTTGATTCGCTTCAATGAACAAGGTTATACCGATAAAAATTGGAATATTCCGCTACAGCATTTAGCTGACTCTAGTGGTAGTGGTCCTGATTTAGGTGCGGGAGCTATTCAATTAGCCTGTCGTAGTCAGTGTTCAGTCTCTTGGCATTATCGTTCACTTTGGGACCCTGTTGTTAACGAAGAAGAGAATTATTTGACCTTGTTAGCTAATAAGATTCGTAAAAATCGTCTAGGTTTAGTGGTTGAAAAAGAATCTTCAGCGAATGTTTCCAGCACTAAAAAGAAGGTTGATAAAAAAGAAAAAGCGAAAAAAAGCACTGCGAATTTAAAAGCTGAAAGAGAGAAAATAAAGAAAAAATTAGAAAGTAAATTTCAGCAGGATCTTGAGCAGCGGATTACTGAAATTAAACAAGAATACAAGTTGCGCGTTGAATCCATGAAGTCGGAAGTGCAAGAGCATATTGCTAAAATTCAACAGCAGAATGAACAGCAAGTTGGTGAGTTAAATCTTGTATTGAGCTCAACTAAGCAGTTGTTTACGGAAGAAAAGCATAAAAACCTGCAGTTAAAGAATAAGTTAATGTTGCAGGCACATGAATCTGAGCAGATCAGAGAACGTTTTCATAATGACTTGACGAAAGGGCAGGAGGTTGAGCAAGAAAAGCTTTTGTCATTGGAGCAGCATTATGAGCAAGAGTTAAGCGCTAAGGTTGATAGTGCAACAGCTGAGTTAAAAGAAATGCTCGATATGCGTGATGTAGAGCTTTTTTACCGTGATGAGCAAATTGGTCGCTTAAACGAGGACATTGCTCAATTAAGAGAAGAAAAACAAAACCTATTGGATAATAGCGGCAATAAAGTTTTACAGCGACTAGTCGATGACGGTATTTCTTTTGTTGCTGCTCAGCCAGGGGTGGACCATATAACTGTCCCCGTGAGTGATATTTCTGACTACTTAGAAAATCCTTTGGTTTATGTCGCTGAAAAAAATGCGGTAAATCCACAGTTGTATGCGGAGTGGCTTGAGCATTATCAATTGTCTGCTTGTAATCAGATTCTTGAGAATGATAGTACCTGTGGCGAACCTGTAAGAAAGGTTGATAAACCATCACGCTTTATTAGTGGTGAATCTAATCGCTGCTCTAAGCATAGCCATTCAGCGGGTTTATTATCAAATCTAATAAAGATGCGATAAGAAAAAATAATTTTAATATAATGGCTCAATTTATAGTGATCATAATCTATGACGGCATATCCTGAACAATTTAACGGCATTGAGCAAAGTTTATTAAAAACCTTGGTGCCGGTTAATGCTTTAACTGATGATCATTTAAAAACTTTGCTGCGAAATCAATCTATTGAGTCGGTTTTTTCTGGGCAATGTATTTTTTCAAAAAATGAATATGATGGCAATAATGTCTATTTATTGAGTGGTTCCGTTCGCATAGTCGATGATGAAAAGAGTGTGCTGTTAGATGCGAGTGATCCATTATCTAAATATCCTCTAAGTCATCGACAGCCTAGAGAGTGCACGATCACTGCGGAAACGGACTGCAGTATTATGCGATTTAATAGTGAAGAGCTAGACAGTATGTTGGCGTGGGATCAAGCATCGAACTATATCGTGCTAGATATTTCTGGTCAGCGAGATTTAGATGAGGATGCAGATTGGATGGTGACTTTGTTGAAATCCAATTTGTTTTATAAAGTCCCGCCAATGAATATTAGGTTGATTTTAGATAAGTTTGAGCCGCAATATGTTTCTTCTGGTGAAACGATTCTTCGTCAGGGTGAGATTGGCGATAGTTGCTATTATATTAAAGAAGGTGTGGCAGGCGTTTATCAATCGATAGGGGATAGAAATACCTCAGAGTTAGTTGCTGAGCTGGGTGTTGGCCGGTGTTTTGGTGAAGATGCTTTAATTAATGAAGTGGGCCGAAATGCTTCAATAGTTATGCACAGTAATGGCGTTTTAATGAAGCTAAAGAAACAGGATTTTT
>CALBVI010000006.1 GCA_937969395.1 uncultured Spongiibacteraceae bacterium
AAAAAACAAAAAAATAACGGCCCGTAGATATTTTCAATCATAGTTGCTGATTGAGCTTATCTACTGAGTGAGCTCGCGCTACTTCTTTTTACTTCTAGGGGCAATGACCATCGTCAATTGACGACCTTCCATCTTTGGAAACTGCTCTACAGCACCAAGCTCTTCGAGATCTTTTTCGACGCGCTTCAGTAACTCCATACCAATTTCCTGATGGGCCATTTCACGGCCGCGGTAACGTAGTGTTACTTTGGCTTTGTCCCCGTTTTCTAGAAAACGTGTCAGGTTGCGTAGTTTTACCTGATAGTCTCCCTCTTCCGTCCCAGGACGAAATTTCATTTCCTTAACCTGTGTCCGCACCTGCTTCTTCTTCTGAGCAGCCTGCTGTTTCTTAGCTTCGAACACATGTTTTCCGTAGTCCATAATTTTACAGACTATCGGATTGGAATCTGTTATCTGCACCAAATCAAGTGACGCTTCAGCTGCTGCTGCACGTGCTACTTCGATGGTTACTATGCCGACTTGTTCACCTTCGGCACCGATTAGACGGACTTCTTTGGCATCAATTTCATCATTGATGGTGGCCCGCTTACTTTTACCTTTTTGCTTAATAGCTATTTCTCCGCTGTGGTTTTAGCTTTCAGAATTAACACGGCCGCGTCGAGCTACATCATCGCTAAGGAACTGTTCAAATGCCTCCAATGTCATGGAGCCAAGATCCTCACCGTTACGCGCACGCACTGCCACTGTTTGGTTTTCTACTTCCTTATCACCGATTACCAGCAGATAAGGAACCTTCTGAATTGTGTGCTCGCGGATTTTAAAGCCGATCTTCTCATTTCTCAAGTCCGCATTGACCCTAAAGCCCTTGTTTTTCAAGGAATCTACTGTTTTTTGTACATATGGCGACTGTTTATCCGTAATATTCGCAATTACCGCTTGGGTTGGTGCCAACCAAGTTGGAAATGCCCCTTCGTAATGCTCAATCAAAATACCGATAAAACGCTCAAATGATCCTAAGATCGCACGGTGTAACATGACCGGTGTTTGGCGTGATCCATCTTCCGCAACGTATTGCGCATCAAGACGACCAGGCATAGAAAAGTCGACCTGAATAGTACCCAACTGCCAAACACGACCAATACAATCTTTTAAAGAGAATTCAATCTTCGGTCCGTAAAAAGCACCTTCACCTGGCAACTCTTCCCATGGCAAACCTTTACTGTTTAACGCTTCTGCCAACGCGGTTTCTGCTTTGTCCCAACTTTCATCGCTACCCACTCTTTGTTCTGGACGAGTCGATAAGCGGTAGATCACATCGCTGAAACCAAAGTCTTTATAAACATCATGTAGAAAGTCGATGAACTCAGCAACTTCTGGCTGAATCTGCTCTTCCGTAGCAAAGATATGCGCATCATCTTGTACAAAACCACGAACACGCATAATGCCGTGCAGCGAACCTGAAGGCTCGTTGCGATGACAAGAACCAAACTCGGCTAAACGCAGCGGCAAATCGCGGTAGCTTTTTAAACCTTGATTAAACACTTGTACGTGACAAGGGCAATTCATCGGCTTAATCGCAACATCACGCTCTTCAGATTTAAGCGTAAACATGTCATCACCAAACTTATCGGCGTGACCTGATTTTTCCCACAAACTAATATCAACGAGCTGCGGCGTCTTAATTTCTTGATAGTTATTGCGCACTTGCTGTTCACGCATATAACTTTCAATCGTGGTATAGACATTCCAACCTTTAGGATGCCAAAACACCATACCCGGCGCTTCTTCCTGCATGTGGAATAAATCGTATTTTTTACCCAGCTTACGGTGGTCGCGTTTCTCTGCTTCCTCTAAACGGTTCAAATACCCTTTTAAGGCTTTTTTGTTGGTCCATGCAGTACCGTAAATACGCTGCAACATTTCATTATTAGAATCGCCGCGCCAATAAGCGCCGGCAACTTTCATTAATTTAAACGCCTTTAACTTACCAGTACTAGGAACATGCGGACCTCGGCACAAATCCATCCATGCGCCCTGCTTATAAACAGAGATGTCTTCGCTATCAGGCAAGTCATTAATAATTTGTACTTTATAGCTCTCACCCATATCGGTGAACTGCTTTACCGCATCGGCACGACTCATCACTATTCGCTCGACGGGATGATCTTCTTTAGTGATCTCCAGCATACGTTTTTCAATACGCGCTAAATCATCATCACTAAAGGGCTTTTCAGCCGCAAAGTCATAGAAAAAACCATCGTCAATAACGGGACCAATGGTTACTTGAACGTCTGGAAATAAATCCTGCACCGCCATCGCCATCAGGTGAGCTGTAGAGTGACGAATAACGTCTAGGGCTTCGTCGTCACGCTCAGTAACAATCGCGATTTCGCTGTCTTGTTCAATAAGGTA
The DNA here is from genome assembly GCA_937969395.1 of uncultured Spongiibacteraceae bacterium. Taxonomy (GTDB): domain Bacteria; phylum Pseudomonadota; class Gammaproteobacteria; order Pseudomonadales; family Dasaniaceae; genus Oceanicoccus. Next base: position 2,413 of record CALBVI010000006.1, read on the forward strand.
TGAGGTGTCAACGACTTGACCAGCTACTCTGCCAGCTAACGCGGCTTTCGCAAGACCAGGACCAATGTCCATAGCGACATCAAAAATAGTAACGGGGTTATCAAAGGTGCGCTGACTGCCGTCAGGCAAAGTAATAACAGGCATGAATACTTCCTATCTCAGTGGCGAACCCTACAAAAGTCCGCTTGAATTAATCAATGTTGGTTATTAATGATACAAGCTATTAAATGCATCAGAAATTTAGGTCGCACACTCTACCACAGGCTTTGTTTTTGTAAAGCAGACGAGCCAAAAGGGAACGTTTACTGCTGTAAAAGAGACCTTAAACCGAGGACTACTTTTTGACTGAGTAGTATTTAACCAGCCGCCCTCGCTTTACGCTTCAAATAACTTGGCCAAATGTAGACAATGCACCTAGAGGCCATTCACCTATTTTCCGATAGAAAACTTAGTATCGTAATCCCTTAAATAATAAATAGTAAAACAACAGGCAAAGACGCAAAACCCGGTGAAGAATAAAATGGTGGGATGCGCTTCGTGAAAAATGGCTGCTACGTAGCCCTTAAGCACTTCAGGCACAGACACGGCCAAAATACTCAAAAACAGAAAAAAGCCTCGGGTTACACGCTTATATAAACCCAGCACCAACAAAACAACCAAGACTACTTCGAGCGCACCGAATACGGTAATCACGATTTCAGGTACGCCGGGGATCCAATAATAAGTACTCATCATTTCAACGCCGTGCTCAGGGCGCGCAAATTTATTGTAAGTCCATACTGAAAACACGATAAAAACGGCTAAGCGGCAAAAAAACAAACACCAAGCTAAATTTTTCTCTACATTGTTATCATTCATCTTAAAACTCCAAACAGCCGAACTTCTATTTATTATTTATAGCCACTTATCGCTAAGCAGCTCATTATTAGTCAGATTGACGCATGCGGTCAGCAAGCGAAAATCTCGTATCATATTGCCTAAAGACAAACACGATAATCGCGCAAGCTAATAGACAGAAGGCCGAAAAGAACATAATCGTATGCCAGCCTTCAAAAATGCCGTTACGCATACCATTGAGGGCTCGAGGGGTACAAATAGACATAACACTCAAGAATAGAAAGAAAGCACGCGTTAGATATTTATAAAAGCCAAAGACGAACAGCAAACACATCACTAATTCAAAGACCCCAAATAACAAAATCAAGGTTTCAGAGAGGCCCGGTATCAGATAAAAGTTTTTCATAATCCCAACGCCGTGCTCAGGGCGAATTAACTTATCCAAGGTCCAAGCAAGGAAGACAATAAAAACACCTACCCGACAAAAAAACAGACAAAGACCTAATCGTTTTTCTAAATCACTATTCATATAATCATCGACTCTTCAATTTTATTGTTATCGTTAAACTATTAAGAACGTATTAAATTTTATCATCACAAGCCAGACTAAACATTTGACTGAATGGCTTTTATCACTTCAACCAGTATCTGCATTTCTTCATCAGTGCCAATGGTAATACGAAGATACTGTTCGATACGTGGCTTGCTAAAATAACGCACTAATATTTTAGCTTCACGTAAAGCCTCAAACAGCTCTTTAGCAGAAAAAACACTAGGCTTAGCCATAATAAAGTTTGCCGCAGAAGGCAATATATCAAAACCCAGCGCTTGCAACTGCTCTACCGTCGACTCGCGGGTAGCAATCACCTTTTGACAGCAAGACTCAAAATAATCGACATCTTCAATCGCAGCAATCGCAGCAAGCTCGGCAATACGATCAATAGAATAAGGGTTGAACGAATTTTTAATCCGCTCAAGTGCCGCTATTAACTCAGGACTACCAATAGCAAAACCAACTCTGACGCCTGCTAATGAGCGCGACTTTGATAAGGTCTGGACCACTAAAAGATTGGGGTAACGCTCGACTAAGGCCACAGCACTTTCACTGCCAAAATCAATATAGGCCTCATCAACAATCACGACACGGTCAGTATTTTTTTGCAGCAAAGCCTCAATAGCTGCCAACCCTATTGCAATACCAGTAGGCGCATTCGGGTTAGGAAAAATAATACCGCCATTGTCCTGCTCATAATCACTGAGCTTAATCGTAAAATCATCTGCCAAAGGCAATTCAATCGAATCAATCCCATACAAACCGCAGTAAACCGGATAAAAACCATAAGTAATATCAGGAAATAAAATAGCTGCGCTTTGTTGAAAGAAGGCCTGAAAAGCAAATGCCAAAACCTCATCAGAACCATTACCCACAAACACGCTATCTTGTGAGACTGAAAAATGATTGGCAATGACGTTTTTTAATCTCCCTGAACTAGGGTCAGGATAGAGACGCAAATGATCGATAACGTCTTCTGTAATAGCCGCAACGACTTTCGGCGACGGCGGGTAAGGATTTTCATTAGTATTAAGCTTGGTTAATCCTTGGATTTTAGGCTGTTCGCCCGGCACGTAGGGTTCGAGCTCTTGAACCAACTCACTCCAAAACCTCGAATTATTAGGCTTTGCTGATATCGGTGTTGAAGACTCAGATATTGAAGATTTGGATTCTGATGACATGATGACTATGGTTTCACTGTTCGATAAAACCAAGAATTATACCTCAAGATTTACCGACAAAGCTTCAGGACTTAAGCTGAGTCATCAATTTTTTCGTCGTTATAGCAACGTTATTACCAAGCTATCGCAAATAATCATGCCTTTCAGCTTGAGTTAAGCTTCATTAGCTAATAATAACAATCAGACGACAATGATTAGAAACCTAGGCATTTCTTTCAGTATCGTGAAGTGAAATAATACTGATACAGGATGGAGTTATTATGAATATGCTAATTAAAACAATAATCGCCCGAACACCGATACTTCACGTACTAACAATATCAATCAGTATGCTATTGGCCAGCACTGCATTTGCAGCTCAGCCCACCAATATCAAACATATTGAAGATATCGTTACAGGCAACACCGTCTATTCTCACTATGTCATCCATTGCTCTGACGGCACTAAACACAACGTTTCTGCGTGGAACGAACGCAAACTGTGGTGCGTAGATAAAGGCCGAAAAGACAAATGCTTTAAAACGCAGCTATCGATCGCTAAATATTCCTGCAAGGCCACAGGCTAGGGCCTTATTTAAAAGCACCTAGCACCTAGCACC
>CALBVI010000007.1 GCA_937969395.1 uncultured Spongiibacteraceae bacterium
CATATTTTATACAATTTGGCCGAATTGGTGACGGGTAAAGAAGTACCCGAAAAAGTACAAGTTATTGGTTATCAGCTAGGTTTATTTATTATTGTTAGTGTTATGATTCTGGCGATGTATAACGATATATCTAGGCTCTAAATGCCTAGGTGCTATAGCTGTTTTACTGTAGATATCTACGGAACTGGATTGCCGTCGAATTAAAGTTATAACAATAAAGATCGCTGTGATCCTTATAAGTTTTTTGATAATTAGGTATAGATGAAACGTTATATTTTCTTGCTGTTGTTTGCTTTGCAAACAGTTACTGCGCATTCCCTTGATTCGACTGTTGTTTCTGATATTCGTATAGAAGGCCTTCAACGTATTTCTGCGGGGAGCTTGTTTGCGGCGTTACCAATCAATGTGGGTGACAGCGTCGATACAACTGATACGCGTAATGCGATCCGCAGGTTATTTCAGACCGGTAATTTCGATAATGTCAGTATCTTGCTTGATGGCAGCATCTTGGTCGTTGCCGTTGAAGAACGCCCGTCGATTAGTGAAATTAACATTGACGGTAATAAAGTTATTGAAACCGAAGCCTTGTTAGATGGTTTGAAAGATGCTGGCTTAGCAGAGGGTCAGGTGTTTAAACGATCAACGCTTGAAGGTATGAAGTTAGAATTGACGAGTCAGTATGTGTCGCAGGGGCGATATGATGCTGGAATTGAAACTGATATTACTTCTTTGCCGCGTAATCGAGTATCGGTCAATATCAACATTGATGAAGGCAGTACTGCCTCAATCAAGCATATCAATATTGTTGGTAATAGTGTCTATGATGACGAAACCTTACTCAATCTGTTTGAGATGGATACCACCAATTTATTCTCATGGTTTACGAGCAGTGATAAATACGCACGCGAAAAACTATCAGGTGATATTGAAACCTTAAGTTCTTACTATCTTGATCGCGGTTACGTTAAATTCAACATTGAATCTACTCAGGTGTCGGTTACGCCCGATCGCGAGTCTGTTTACATTACCGTTAATATTTCTGAAGGTGAAAAGTTTACCATTGACGAAGTTGAGCTGTCTGGTGATTTAGTTTTACCTGAAGCGCAGCTTATGCGGCTCGTTTTTGTTCGCAAAGGGCAAACATTCTCTCAAGCAATGGTTACCAATACTGAAGAGTGGCTAACGAAGCGTCTGGGTAATGAAGGCTATAACTTTGCTCAAGTAGAAGGCATTCCTGAGATTAATGAGGAAGATAATACGGTTAACCTTAAATTCTTTATTGATCCTGGTAAAAGAACCTATGTACGTCGGATTAACTTCAGCGGTAATACACGAACTGCTGATGAAGTATTACGCCGAGAAATGCGTCAAATGGAAGCAGCTCCCGCTTCAGCTTCAGCTATTGAGCAGTCAAAGGTTCGGCTAGAACGCTTGGGTTACTTTAAGCAGGCGGTAGTAGAAACAACAGAAGTGCCAGGCAGCGATGATTTGATTGATCTTGAATATATTGTTGAAGAGCAGAATACCGGCAGCATAGGTGCGAGCATCGGTTATTCACAAGATAGTGGCGTTTTATTGGGTGCGAACCTAGAGCAAAATAATTTTTTAGGCACCGGTAAAAATATCGGTGTCGGTATCAGTAAGAGTGATTATTTATCGAGCGCTAATTTCAGCTATGTTGACCCCTATTATACGAAGGACGGCGTTAGTCGAGGTTTTTCCGTATTTTATCGAGAGTTGGATTTAGATGCGATTAACGTGTCTAGTTATAATACGAATAGCTTTGGCACCAGTGTTAATTTTAGTTACCCGATCAAAGAAACTGAGCGGTTAGGATTCAGTTTTGGTTACACGAATACTCAGATTGAAACGGGCTCTAATGCGGTGCAGGAAATCATTGCCGGTCCAAGATTTGAAGACCCGATAACGTTTAATGGCGTTGATTATTATTCTAGTTATTATGAAGACCTTGGTAGTGAGAATATAGATACAGATGGTGATGGCGTGGATGACACCACAGTGACTATTCCGGTTGTTGTGCAAGAGCTTTATGATTCCAATGGCAATATTGTTGATGATGCACTCAGTTATTTAATTAATACTGGTGAAGAAGGTTTTATTGATAAAAATGGTGATACGTTTAACAATTTCTCAGCAACGATTAGCTGGAATCAATCAACATTAAACCGCGGTGTTATGGCAACGCGTGGTTACTCACAGAGCTTGTCGTTAGAGGCAACAATTCCTGGTAGTGATTTACAGTATTTTAAATTAACGTATCGCGGTGAGCGCTATTTCCCTCTTACTCGTCAGTTAACGCTGCGGTTGAGAGGTGAGTTTGGCTATGGTGATGGCTATGGTGATACTGATGGCCTACCATTCTTTAATAATTTCTATGCGGGTGGCTTTGGCTCAGTTAGAGGTTTTGAAAGTAATACGCTAGGCCCAAGAAGTACGCCTGCTATTCGATATAATACAGCTTCGCCACTGGTTGGCTATGTTGCGGTGGGCGGTGATGACTGCTTCTCTGATGTTGATGGTGATGGTTTGTGCGATGGTTCTGGCAGTGTTATCGGCAGTGCTATTTTTGATGATGATTATGCGCAGTCCTATTATATAGATCGTAATACCGGGTTGTTTTCAGCGTCTACTTTTGACTTTGATCCTGACCCCTTTGGCGGCAATGTACTAATCGAATCAAGTGCAGAAGTCATCTTTCCATTACCCTTTATTGAAGATCAACGTTCGATTAGGTCTGTGTTCTTTTTTGACGCGGGTAATGTGTTTAATAGTGCCTGTGGTTCAAGTCAGTTAAACTGCTTTAAACCAGACTTTGATGAATTACGATATTCTTATGGTATCGGTATTAGTTGGATTACTGGCTTTGGTCCATTATCATTTAGCTACTCTAGACCTATTAATGAATCTGAAACCGATGAAGTCCAGAATTTCCAGTTTACTATGGGTCGTACTTTTTAATAGATGAAGAGCTAATGCTTATTAACTCGTCATATTTAATTCAACATTAAGTAATAATTTTTAGAAATAACGGAGAATAATTGTGAAAAACGTAATAAAAGCTTCTTTGCTTGCACTAGCCTTCGCTTTACCTGTTGCAGCTAATGCACAAAACATAGCTGTAGTCTCTTTAGAGAACGCTATTCTGCAAACAGAGCTTGCACAAGAGATTATTAGCAAAGAAGAAGGCAATGCGGTTTTTAAAGATAAAACCTCACAATTAGAAAAACTATCTGCTGAGCTTAAAACAATGGCTGAAAATTATCAGCGTGATGAGGCAGTTTTAAGTGCAGAGCAAAAGCAAGCTCAGCAACAATTAATGGAATCTAAGCAGTCAGAAGGTTTAGCTATTCAGCAGCAATTGGTTAATGCCCAGCAGCAGCTTCGCACTGCGTTAGTACGTAATAATCAACAAATTGTTTTTCAGGCGGCTCAACAAGTTGCTGAAGACGAGGGTGTTGATATTTTGTTAAATGCTTCCTCTGTTTTATATATGAAAGATGTGAATGATATCACTGCTAAAGTGACTGATAATTTGAACCAGAAAAAAGATCAGTAATCGTTTTAGTCTAATTTGATCAAAAAGAGATAATGGCCTAATGACGCCAACCGTTCCTTACACACTTGGCCAATTAGCGCAGCTATTAGAGCTGGAATGTCATGGTGATGCCGATAGGCAGATTACTGGTTTAGCAACACTCTCTTCCGCTAAAGAAGGGCAGTTGGGCTTCTTAGCTAACCCTCGCTATCAAGATGATTTGCGCTCTACTTCAGCTTCGGCAGTGATTATCGCTGCT
>CALBVI010000008.1 GCA_937969395.1 uncultured Spongiibacteraceae bacterium
GGCTTTGAGTTTTTCATCGATGGCCTTTAATCGAGGGCCGTCATTCCAGAGCACTTTAAAATTTTGGTTTAGCGGTTTAAAAAATTCTAACGCGTGTCGATATTCTTCTTCAGTTGCGCGATCCAGCCCTATGACTATTTCGTTGAGGTAATCAACTTTGGCTAGTTCATTAACAATGTTTTTAAGTGCAGCTCCTTCAAGCTCGGAATAGAGTGAGGGTAAAATGAGCCCCATTGGCCTTGATTTCGAAAAGTGTTTTAACTCGGCTTCCATATCCTCTAATGGTCGTTGAGATAAGTCGTGCAGGGTTGTAATGATTCCATTTTGATAAAAATCTCCCATGGTCTAACTCCTACTGGGTAAGTATTTGATTGATTGCTTCAAGCCAGCCTTCGGGCCCATAAGCATTGGTATAAATCACTGGATTACGACACTGATGTGGTGGGAATTCGTGAGCGGGTGAGCGTACTAATACGGGAATGTCGGCAATATTTAGCATGTCTAAATCGTTATAACTGTCACCTAAACAGATAAGGGTTGACGGCTTTTGCTGGTAAAACTCGGACTGTAAAAAGTGTAACGCTTTACCTTTGTCGCTTTGGCCTAAGATATGAATGAAGCGGCCGCCGCGTATAACTCGTAAATTATTTTTTTCAATAGCCTGACAAAAAAGTGAAAAATTATCTTCGCTGTCTTGCCATAAAATGGGTTCAGAAAATTGGCGTTTGTGAGAGCGTGTAGCATCTTCCAGGCTTAATCCGGTATGTTCAATAACATTATCTACGGTCCAATCACTATAACCTTCAAACTTCCAATTATTGTTTGCGCGCAGCGTATGCAAGAAGCTAGCGATGGCATCTCTCTCCGCCCCTAATACGTGACGTGAATAATAATTATCATAAGGTTGAAATGTCAGTGTTGAGCAATAATCAATCGGACAGTAAATAGCAGAGCCGTTCTCGACAATAAAAGGCGCGTTAATGCCTATTTTTCTTTGCAGCAAAACAACTTCTTTAAACGTCTTACTGGTGTTGATAATGATGTCGTGATTCAGTTGCTGTAATTTTTTAATGGCGGGCAAAGCTGCTTGCCATGAATAGCTATGGTGATCAAGTAGTGTGCCGTCAAGATCCGTTGATATGATTAGTTTTTTCATATTCATTATGAGGATATCAGTTCGGTGATTAGATGATTTTCATCGAGCGTTAATACCCAGTCAGCTTGAGAGGGTAGAGCGCTTATACAGTGGCGTGTTAGGCGCTCATAATGAGCAATAAAACGTTTAATATCGGTTTTATTTAATAATTGAGTTGATTGTTTCGATGGGTCTTGTTGGGATTTTTCAATCAGTTTTTGTTCTTGCAGCCACCGCCACTCAAATACACATTCAAAAGAGGGGGCTTGCAATACGATGAGTTTTTCCATTTGCCTAAAGAGCTTTTGATAATCATTCTGCAGGGCGTTATTAACGTATGTGCGCCAAAAACCGTCGCTGTCCTCCTGCTTTTCAAGCTGATTGATCGGTTCTATTAACTGGTTTTCGGGCTGTGCCGTACAGCCAACGCACCAGCCTTCCAAAAGAATAATGTCGACAGGGCCGGTTATAATATCCCATTGATTTTCAGGAAAACGATCATCAATGGCTTTGTTGAATCTAGGGATTCGGGTTGACTGATTTTTAGTTTGTTGGCGTAAGGTGTCGATGATGGCGATGGCTAAATCCACATCATGAGTTCCCGGTACTCCGCGGGTTTGTAGTAGCGGGTGAACGGTTTTGGCAAGCTGCTTACGCTGATAATTATGGAGATAAAAATCATCAAGCGATAACACCGCGCACTGCAATGAATACTGCTCATTGAGTATTGTGCTAAGAAAGTGGGCTAAAGTGCTTTTGCCGCTTCCCTGTGCCCCTTGGATGCCTAGCACTAAGGTTTTGTTAGCTTGATCTCTGTCATCAACGCAAGCGGCTATAGATTTGGCTAACGGTACATACCATTCATTAATCGTTAGTTTAAATGTTTCAGGCAATTGGTGGTGTTTAATCAGAGCCTGTAATTGTGATTGCTTCATTTTGGGTCGCTTGATGGTGGCCTATTTACGGATCGCTAACAGATGCTCTTTATTGGTGCGCTTCTGGTTTGTGAACTGCTTCATCGCTCAGTAAAGTGCGATTAATAGACTATCAGAGCAATTATTGAACCAATAGTGGATGTTTAGACAAAATTGTAGAATGCGAGCTGTTAGTTAAGCAGGCTTAAGCTAAGTGGGGCACTAGCTGAGTATTAATCATGGGAGGCAACAACAGTAGTAAAGGCTTGTTCTGAAGGGGGGGGGGGTATAAAGTGAAACGAGGTGTTTCACTTTAGGGTGGCTGAGCTGGCTGAGCTTTTATAAGCTGAAAGTGATTAAATCGTAAACTTATCAACCTCAGCGGTTAACCCTCTTACTTGTTTATTTATCTCGTGGTTTTCTTCGGTGACTTTTTCTATGTCACCTACAGCAGAATTCACCATGCTATGTAAGTTACTAACATTGCCATTAATTTCGTTGGCAACTGAGGATTGCTGTTCGGTGGCTGTAGCGATTTGTACACTTAATTGTTGAATATTGGTAACCGCTGCGTCGGCCAAAATAATCACTTCAGAGGCTTGAGCTGAGTTATCAAGGCAGGTTTTTGCACTCTCGTTACCTTTTTCCATCGAACTGACGGCTGATCGGGCTTCACTTTGTAAGCGTTCAACCAGACTTTGAATATCCTGTGTTGATGACTGGGTGCGCTGCGCGAGTGAGCGAACTTCATCGGCTACGACGGCAAAGCCACGACCACTTTCACCTGCGCGTGCGGCTTCAATAGCGGCATTAAGAGACAGTAAATTCGTTTGCTCTGCTATACCGCGAATAGCATCTAAGATTGCACCAATACCTTCGGTCTCTTGCGCTAAATTTTCTATGGTGGTGGATGTCGCAGTAATATCATTCGCTAGTTTTTGTAATAGCTTCTGTGAGTTTTCATTGGCGATAATGCCTTTTTTCATTTGATCTTGCGCATCAGTACTACTCGTTGAAGCGTCTGATGTTAATTTTGCTACTTCTTGTATGGTCGAACTCATTTCATTGATGGCGGTGGCGATCATTTGTGATTCTTGTTGCTGTTTGTAAACCGTGTTTGTCGTATGTTCGACCGTCTTGATTGTTTGCTCAGATGAAGTCGATAAAACCTCAGTACCTGTTTTAACTTGTGTCATCACTTGATGAATGTTTTCTATAACGCGATTAAATAATCGAGTGATTTGTCCAATTTCATCGGTTGATTTATTTTCAATATGGGCGGTTAAATCGGCGCTGCCTGTTGCTAAATTTTCTAGGCTGGCAATAAGGCGTTTCAATGGGGTTTTAATCGTACTGATGATATAAGTACTACACGCTAAAGCGATCAATAAAGCCGCTATAAGCGTTATTTGTATAGATAAAAGACCGTTTTGTTCATCTTTTTCAGCTTGTAATGCTGATGCTTGAGTGAAGTTTTCAATCTCATGTAGCGCTGCTATAAGCAGTTCATCGATCTCATGCTCGATTGACTCTATTGACGTCATATCAATGCTGTTTAGGTCAATGTTGCTGGCTTGTATATTGGATAGTATTGGAAGTGCTTGCGAGGTATACGAGCTATATAGCCGATCAACTTTTCCTAAGGCGTCGCTTAAAGACTGAAATTTTTGTATGCTCTCTATCGTGTGAAGGCCGTCAATGGTAGCTGTAATAAAGTCTTTTGCTTCCGCTATTTCTTGCTGGGTTGAACGATTAAGTTCTTCAAAGGCCTGGACGGCTTTGTTTATCTGAGTTGTAGCACTACTATCACCATTTTGTAACTTTAATCCATAAAATAAAGCGCGTTCAAATAAAATGGCCTGCTCTAATTGATGAACAGTTATGTTTGAGATGCTTGTTGTTAACGGAATATCTTTTTCGGCAATTTCGACGAGTTCAGCGCCTACTTTCCCCATTTGTCTTATGCTCGTTATACCGACGATCAAAACAAAGGATAACTGGATGGCAACTAATAAATAGATTTTTGCAGCAATTGAGAACTTCGATAGCATTCGCGATACAACCTTTTAGAATTAAAATAAGCTAAGCCAGCTAATTTATATTGTTGGCCTTGCATTACATATTAGTAAAGATATCGACATTATTCTGAGAAAGTTTAAAATTATCTGATGTTTTAAGTGGTTTACAGGTTAACCAATTAATAAAGGTTGGTTTGGTAATGCGAGGAGTAGGGGGGAGGATTATTAGCAACTGGAATATTGCTAGATCAATATTCCGGCTGCTGGTCTTGATGCGGGCTACATTCTTATTAAAGCTCAGCGTTGTGGTAAACGTTCTGTACGTCATCTAAATCGTTAAGCATGGCTAAAAAGGTGTCCATTAGCTCAACGTCATCGCCTGTAATAGGTGCCGTGTTTTGTGGAATGAATTGAATTTCGTCGATTTCAAACTCCAGCTCGCCTTTGTCATTGCCAAATGTTTCGTTGAGCGCTTGCTTGGCCTTGAAATAATCAGTGTGTGGGGCGAATACAGTGATTTTGCCATCTTCATTCTCAATGTCTGAAACGTCGACATCAGCCATCATTAGAGCCTCTAGGGCGGCTTCTTCGTCATCGCCTTCAAAAACTAAGATGGCGCTGTGATCAAACATGTGACTGACGGTACCCTGAGTGCCAATCTTGCACTTGGTTTTGGTAAAGCATTGGCGAACGTCGCCAAAGGTTCTGTTGGGGTTGTCGGTTAAACAGTCGATGATAACCATACAGCTACCAGGGCCATAACCTTCATAGCGTGCAGTAGAAAAATCTTCGCCACCACCACCTTTGGCCTTCTCTATCGCTTTCTCAATAACGTGACTGGGGACCTGATCTTTTTTTGCTCGGTCAATCAAGCCGCGTAAGGCTAGGTTGCCATCGGGTTCTACACCACCAGCTTTGGCACAAACGTAAATCTCGCGTCCATATTTACTGTAGACCTTGGCTTTTGCATCCGAGGTTTTGGCCATTGATTCTTTACGGTTCTGGTAGGCTCTGCCCATCTTGATCATCCAGTTAATGGTTTAAAGCAGCGGATTTTACCGTTAAGGCCGCGTCGATGGAACCCTCGCTGTATGAGGTGATGGGATTCTCTGCGTTACTTGGTTGAAGCTTAATGCTATTTGACCGGTCTACAGTGTTGTTTGCCAGTGTCGTTTAATAGGGGAGTGCGGTAGAATTGCCGCACTTTTATGGCTTAGGAATACATTGTGTCGAAGATTATTATTGCAGTTATAGCGATTGTTTTGGTTGTTGTCTATTTTCAGCGTTCGTCTGCGGGCAAAAAAAATGCAGCGGAAAATTTACAATTAGGAGCTGATTTTTTAAGCAAAAATAAAACTGAAGACGGCGTACAGTCAACGGCTTCAGGTTTGCAGTATAAAGTGTTGCAGGCAGGTAGCGGCACGGTTCACCCTGCGGCCAGTGATAGAGTGAAAGTGCATTACCATGGCACCTTGCTTGACGGTAGCGTCTTTGATAGCTCTGTTGATCGTGGCCAGCCGATCG
>CALBVI010000009.1 GCA_937969395.1 uncultured Spongiibacteraceae bacterium
AAAATATAAGCTGCAACAGCATCATTATTAAATACCGGCTCTAAACTAGCCGCTGCGCTCATATCAGCTTGATAACCGTTTTCTAGTTTTTCAAAACTTGGCTGTGCTTCACTCATAAAGGCAAAGGGACTTGCATGCTGACTCACTGCTTTATAGAGATTCTCTGGAGTAAAGTGTAAATCATCTAGATTAGAGCCGTAGCCATTGTAGTTAATATAAATGCCTAAATTCTCTAAACTCACTAGCTGCTGCTCCGACAAATTAAGCGGCTTAGCTAACGCTCTTGCACTATTTTTGAGATTATCACCAAAAGCACCGGTTACTGCCCATTCAACAAACTGCCCGTCTAAATGTTTATTGACCAAAATGCTGGTGCACACATCAGCAGAGGTATTAATAATCGCCTGTAAATTTGCTGACTCGGGTATCTCACCGGCAAAATGATGGTCTACATAAAAAACCTGCGCCCCCACATCTAAGGCCTTCACCAAAGCTGCACGGTTTTTATCCAGCGACACATCTAGCACATTAACCGTATCGCCAGCAGCAACATCGATTTTATCCATCAATTGAATATCCCGCTTAACGCCGGTTACTAATATAGAATCAACAGGGTTTGCATTTCTTAATTGTGTCAGCGCGCAAATGCCATCCGCATCGCCATTAAAAAGATCATAAATTGCCACAGAAAAACCTTACTATTGAGAAAATTGTGAGGAGTTTAGCATAGCATATCGGTATACCTAACAATCAATATCACTTGAAAGCGCGAACAATAAGGCTCGCATAAAAAAGGCCGGCAATAGCCGACCAAAAGAGGACCTTATTTAAAATTAAATCAACTTAACGGCACATCACTGCAACAAAATTACGGATCGGTTTTTCTCTACGATAGATTCGCCAATCCCTTTCACCTCGATAATTTGCTCAAGACTTTTAAATTCACCGTATTGATTGCGGTAAGCAACAATGGCTTCCGCTTTTTTTAGGCCGACACCGCTTAATCGCTCCGACAATACCTCAGCATTAGCTGTATTAATATTGACGGTGTAAGTATCTTGCGCAGATTGCGCGTGTGTAGAGAAAGGTACAATAAAAAGACAATATGACAAAACAATAAAGCGTAATAGCTTCATAGCAACTCTCCTTGTTATTTACAGCGGCTCCTTCAATGCACTATACAGACCTGCAGCAACGAACCGCTATTTAATATGAATGCCAAGCATTCTCCCTTGCGCCACCTTCCATTAAACGATGGCAACAGCCGAGATATTATCACAGCTTAATTATTAACCAAATAGCTAGCCGCTCAATATTTCCTTATAGAGGATAAGAATATAAGCAGCTCGTATTTCATTTTCAATCTTGATCGAAAAAATAAAATTTGGCAGCTATCAGATTAAACGTAGAACCTAAAACGTAAGCCCTAACTCTGCATTAATCGCTCTCAACGACGCTTGTGGCTGCTCGTGCTGCGTTATCGGCCTGCCTACCACTAAAAAGCTGCTGCCTTTTGACATGGCAAAACTTGGCGTAGCAACACGACGCTGATCACCTAACTCAGCATCAACTGGACGAATGCCTGGTGTCACTAAGTGAAAGTCGGCACCCAATTGCGCGCGCAATACTGCAATCTCCTGCGGTGAACACACAACGCCGTCCAAGCCACACTGCTCAGCCAACGCCGCTAATCTTTGCACATGGGTAATAGGCTCACAATCAACCCCAACAGCTTGCAAGTCTTCCATATTCATACTGGTTAAGACCGTAACAGCAGTTAATAACGGCCCATCTTCATGGCCGACTAACGCCTCTTTCGCAGCTTCCATCATGCGCACACCACCGGAAGCGTGAACATTGACCATCCAAACCCCTAGATCTGCAGCGGCTTTTACCGCAGCGGCGACGGTATTGGGAATATCGTGGAATTTCAAATCGAGAAAGATTTCAAATCCACGGTTATGCAACATGCGAACGACTTCTGGACCACAATAGGTAAATAATTCTTTACCGACTTTTACGCGGCATTGCGAAGGGTCCAATTGATCAACTAGCGCTTCTACTGAAGATAAATCAGGATAATCCAACGCCACAATCACGGGTGATTTTATTGTCATTTAAAAACTCATCTTAAAAAGTGTTAAAAACCTTACTCAAACAAAGTAATCATTAAATTACTCTGCACTAACAAACCAAAAAACTACCAATACTCATCTTACTAACTATTTTCAACGCTATTATTTTCAATACCATTAATAGGCTTTACTTCACCCCAATGCTTACAACTGGGACACAACCAGTGCAGCTGCTTTCCGGAAAACCCACAATGCTGGCACTGATACTGAGCTTTCTTCTGCATAAGTTGCTCAATCAGTGATTGCAGCAATAACAAATTATTTTTTGCACCGTCATTAGCACCCAGCGAAAATAACTCAACCAACTTGCCTACACCTTGCAATGAAGGCTGGCGCGCCAATTCAGCAGCTGCAAACTCTAGCGCAGCCTCACTGCCCTGATGATTCTTCAAATCATCAACGAGCGCCAATAAAACACTAACTGCGGGATAATTTTGTAGACACTCCGACAAATAATTACGCAGACCTTGCTGATCACCTAACTGCTGGTAGCTTAGCTTTAATAAGGGGATTGTCTCAGAGATAAAAGCAATGTCTTGATCTCGTACCCGGCGCAAGGCTTTAATGGCTTTAGTATTATTCCCTGTGCTGTGCTCAATATCAGCTATCAACAAGGACGCACGAACACAATCGCGATCATAACCCAAAGCTTGCTTTAAGTGTGATCTTGCCGATAAATAATCATTACGCGTTAAATCCTCAGCCGCCAGCTCACAGCAACAGTGCGACAATGAAGCTAACAAACCTTTATCCGCTGGTGCAGTCGCTTTTAGTAAAGAGCGCTTAGGCAATAAGCCCCTAGCTACATCAATCGCTTTATTCCACTCTTTTTCATCTTGATAAATTTCTAATAAATAACGACAGGCCGCAACTGACAACTCTGGCGCCTCTATCAGTAAATCCTTTAACAGGCGCTCAGCTCGATCCAACAATCCTGCACTAATAAAATCAAGGGCTAGCTCTAAGTGAGCTTGATGTAAAAAAGCACGAGGCAGACTAGGCCGTGACAATAAATTCTGATGGATACGAATAGCTCGCTCAACTTCACCTTTACGGCGCATCAAATTACCCACTGCGATATGCGTTTCTAGCGTCTCACTATTGACCTCTAACGCAGAGATAAATGCATCTAATGCACTGTCAGGCTGATCGTTTAATAAATAATTAAGCCCCTTATAATACTTTGAATGCAATCCCCCATTCATTTCGCCGGAATGACGCTTAAGACTACTACGCCACCCTAGCAACCAACCAATGGCTATCGCAGAAAAAACCAACAGTAATAGCCAAGCATCCGTCATAAGCTAGCTTTTACGTGAACTATCAGCGGCTAAATTATTAGAGGGTAAATCCAGCACGGTTCTAAGCTCAGAATTACGTAGCTTGCTTAGCTCCGAGTCTTTCTTTTTCAGCTTTCTTTGCGCCATTAACAACTGACTTTTTAAGCGAAGACTAACCGCACTACTGATTAATACGCCGAGTAAGCCGCCAATAATAAACGCCCAAATAATCCAAAATGTTATCCGCGCCTCAGAAAACTGCACCACTAATAAATCTAACGGTACCGTTGCCGTATTCTGTAATGAAAACAAAACACCAAAAACCAAGACTAAAAGCAATACCACCGCAATCAACAAGCGCTTTATAAACAACACAACACAGTACCTCGATTTAAATTTACAACCATCACTTCAAGCATAATTTCAAAATCGCTCAAATCCATAAGCTCTACCGCACGGCCTCACTCACTGCAATCTCAAGCTAGAATTATCGCTCGAACATTGCGGGATTAGCAGGCATAAAAAAACGGCATGATCTAAGACCATACCGTTCACTTAATATTTGCGCAACCAAACAATGTAAAACTGTATTAATTCTCTACCCACATTAACTGGAAGTATCTCAGAACAATACAATTGCTAATTGCGAGTTATCCCAACTCTCTTTGCAGGCTATCATTAACCCGCTCACGCATCTCTTTACCAGGCTTAAAATGAGGTACATATTTGCCACTCAATTCAACCGTTTCACCCGTCTTAGGGTTGCGCCCTTGGCGCGGCTCACGATAATGCAATGA
>CALBVI010000010.1 GCA_937969395.1 uncultured Spongiibacteraceae bacterium
GTCCCGGGCAATCGCGTGATTGACTGTGATGTTGTAGAACGCAGTACATTACGTAGTGCTACTCCCAGCAAACCAACAGCTTAATCGACGGGCTATGCCCAGTCTCTTAAGCTGTTGCGGGTGTGACTAGCAATCAGGGCTTGGCGTCTATCCAAGCTCCTTCCTTACTAGCCGATTCAACCGCGGCGTAAACAGAAGCAATCGAATTTAGCCCATCGATAGCCATCGGTAATGCCACATGGCTAGTATCGATATCTACCCCTTCTACTCGCGATCGAATCAACGTCGCCAGGTCAGTATAGATATTGGCAAACGCTAGCGGCATGCCTTCAGCGTGGCCGATGGTCACTCGTGAAGAACTAATAGCCTCGGGGGATAAGCTTTCATCCCCACGTTCTATAATTTCTGTTCGCCCGTTGAGCGGTGTCCAATACAACTGGTTGGGTTGCTCTTGGTGCCAGCGCAATCCACCTTTTTCGCCAAATACTTGTATCGTGAGACCGTGCATACGGCCAATCGCCACAGCGGAACTCCATAGTCTGCCCACTGCTCCCCCGGTCATACGGAAATTGACCATGGCATCGTCTTCTAGCTCTCGACTACCTATGCATGAAACAAAGTCGGCGGACAGCTTATCGACTTCCTGTCCGGTGACAAAGCAGGCCAGGTTTAATGCGTGAATACCGCAGTCGGCCATGACCGCAGAAACACCGGCTGCTTTAGGGTCATATCGCCAGCGTACTCTTGGATTGTCGGCATCGGTAGCATCGGCATGAAACCCGTGAGCGAACTCGGTCTTAACTAGTCGAATATCACCTAGATCGCCACGAACAACCATAGCGCGCATATGCCGCGCCAGAGAGTAACCGGAGTAACCAAAATTTACCGCGCAGATAGCACCTGTTTTTTCACTGATACGGACAATTTCTTGCGCTTCTTCGATGGTCATAGTCATCGGTTTTTCGCAGAGAACATGAAAACCGTTTTCCAAAAAAGCTTTAGTTATTTCGTAGTGAGTTGAATTGGGCGTGGCCACCGTAACCAGCTGTATGCGATCAGGGCGATTTTTCTCACCTTCAAGCATATCGTGCCAGTTTGCGTACGCGCGGTCGGCAGGCACACCCAGTGACACGGCAAACTGTTTGCCCCGTTCGGCATCAATATCCAGTGCCGCAGCACAGAAGTTATAAAGCCCATCAATACGAGCACCTAGCCGGTGGGCCGGCCCAATTTGACTGCCTTCACCGCCGCCAATCATTCCCCAGTTAATCATTGTCATTATAGTAACCTGTGTTAAAAGCCCATGGATTTTAGATAGTTAAGGTTGTGGCTAGCGTCATCGATTGGCGATGTATCGCCCTGCGGATCACAGTCTTGTTCGACCGTACACCAACCGGAGAAATTTGCATCATCCAACTGTTGTTTCACCCGTTCAAAATTCACTTCGCCGTCACCTAGGTTGCAAAAAATTCCCTGAGCGCAGGCATCATAAAAATTAGTACGGTGCTCGATCACATTGGCTTTAATGGCAGGAGCAATGTCTTTAAAGTGCATATAGGCAATACGGTCCATATGTTTGGCCATAAAATCGTGTAGATCAAAGCCAGCATAGTGAGCATGACCGGTGTCCAAGCAAATTTTTAACAGTGAGGAATCGACCTCATCTAAGAGACGTTCTAACTCAGGGCGAAAGTCCATAAAACCACCGGCATGAGCATGAATGCTGACGGTAAGACCATATTCCTCCGCCCCCATTTTCGCTACAGCTTTAATACGACTGACAAAGTTACGCCATTCCTCGCTGTCCATCTGTTCAGCTTCACTGCCACGGCCTGCAGTGGGTGCGCGACGGGGGGAAATTGAGTCAATCAAGACTAGGTGTTTGGCACCATGAGCGCTTAATGATTTACAGCTGCGAATGGCGTCGTCGAAAAGCTTATCCCAGGCGCTGGCATCGTGAAACGGCTGAAAAAAGGTCGAGCCAATCAATTCAAGATTTCGAGCCGCCAACGAGTCACCTAATTCAGATGGATCTTCGGGAAGAAAACCGATAGGGCCAAGCTCAATGCCTTTGTAACCGGCTTTTGCACAGTCATCAAGTACAGTCTGCCAGATTGGGTTGCCCGGGCCATCCGCAAATTCCACGCCCCAAGAGCAGGGTGCATTACCAATTTTAATATTCATCTATATTCCTCATCTTCTGATTCTTGTCTTGCTATTGATTGATGTTGATCCATTGCCGAAATTTATTAGATGCGATTGTAGCTGCAATAACTTTTGCAACCTCAAGCCCATCCGCAAACCTTGGCCATTGAGTAGTGCCGGTTTCGATAGCTTGCAAAAAGTCACGAGCCTCGATAATAAGTTGATCTTGATAACCTGTACCATGACCTGGTCCCTCACAAAACTGACCATAATCTGGATGTTCAGCATTGGTTAGAATTTTAGTAAAACCCTGTTGTTCTTTAGGTAAATCCGCTCGGTAAAACCAAAGTGCATTTTGATCTTCTTGATCAAAACGTAGCGCGCCTTTAGTGCCAAAAATTTCATAGCTCAGCCCCATTTTACGGCCCATAGCAACACGGCTAACAGAGATGTTGCCGAGCGCACCTGAGTTAAACCGGCACAGGAACTGCCCCATGTCGTCGTTGGTAACAGCCTCCATGCCCTCATCACCGGGTCGTTGCTGGTGGATAGTTTCGACCTGCGCAGAGACTTCTGTGATCGGACCCAGTAGGTACATCGCTAAATTAATAACATGGGGAGCTAGATCCCCCATTGCCCCATTTGCCATACCCCGGGTACGCCAACTGGCGGGGGTATTTGGGTCGGCGTAAAAATCTTCATGATGTTCGCAACGTGCGGAAATGATCTGGCCTAAATCCCCCCTCTCAATTAATTGACGAGCATATTGAGTTGCTGGAGTGCGGATATAATTAAAACCCACCATGTCGATACTGCTAGATTGTTCCGCAGCTGCTGTCATTGCTTTAGCATCGTCTAAACCATTACCGATCGGTTTTTCACACAGTACTGGCTTGTTTAATTGAAAGGCAGCCTCAGCAATAGCGCGATGAGTTTCCTGCGGGCTGGCGATAATCACTGCATCTATAGCGGGATCATTGACTAGCTTACGCCAGTCCGAAGTAGATCGAGAAAAGCCTAGCGTGGCAGCCTTTTTTGCCGCTCCAGCTTCAGTACTGGTGCAGATCATTTCACAGTGAGGTCGCAGTTGTGTGTTAAAAACTGCGCCAACGGATTGCATAGCAATAGCATGTCTTTTGCCCATATAGCCGCCGCCAATGAGACCAATATTGATTTTTTTCATTCTGTTCGACCTTGTAAAAAAATAATTGCAACCGGTTGCAATATGGAATATGCTACAAAAAGTTGATCGAGTCAATCGGAGTTAAAGCTTTTTTACAGCGCCTTCGATCTAGGTCTGCAACAACAGGATCATTGCACAAAACTAAATACTAGGTGCGAATTCTGACAACTTTTTACTCAATACACTAATAATTATCGGAGTAGGATATGAAATCATTTCAGCGAAACATTTTTGGAGGTGCTTCTGTTATCGCGTTTGCGCTGTCACCATTGGCGGCATCAATATCGATGGCACAAGAAGACACAATTATTGAAGAGATTGTAATAAGCGGCACATTGGGTGGATTACAAAGATCATCAGATCAAAAGCGCAGGTCAGTTGGCTTTGTCGATGGTGTGTTGCAAGAAGATTTAGGTAAATTCCCTGATGCTAACATCGCCGAAGCACTACAGCGTGTAACCGGGGTTACTATCGATCGTAATGGCGGTGAAGGACAGTTCGTTACAGTACGGGGTTTTGGTCCATCGTTTAATACCGTATTGGTAAATGGTCGCCGTGTTGCATCAGAAGTCGGTGGCAGAGAATTTAGTTTTGATTTATTTCCCTCTGAATTAATCAGTGGTTCTCAGGTATACAAAACAGGTATTGCCAGTTTGCAAGAGGGTGGTATTGGCGCCACGATTAACCTGAGTACTGCTCGTCCGCTTGATCAGGGAGGATTCAAAGGCGTCATTTCTACGCGTGCGCTACATGACAGTAATAGCGGCGAAACTACCCCACAAATTTTTGGTTTGATGTCTAATACCTTTGCCGATGACACTATGGGGGTATTAGTTTCAGCATCGTACCAAGAGCGCGAATCGCAGCTGCGTGTGCTTGATAACCGCGGCTACAATACTGGTGATGTATCATCACTTACCGCTAATGTTGATAATCCTAGTGGTGCTGAGCGTTTCTTTGTTCCGCAAAATATACAATTAGGTGAGATCGAGCAAAACCGCGAACGTATTAATCTTCAGGGTGTTTTTCAATGGGAGCCAAGTGAAGAATTGTCGATTACCTTAGACGGTATGTACAACGAATTTACACTGGAATCAGAATCACGCTTTCTTAATACTTGGTTTAGCCTTAACGACCTCGATAATTTTGTACTTGATGAAAATGGTGTGGCACTTAGCTTTGATCAAAATGCTAATGGTGCTATTGAGGCTCGTGCTGAAAATGATGGCCGTCCGACAGAAACTACTTTGTTCGGTTTAAACATGAAATGGAATCCGTCTTCTAATTTTGAACACGGCATTGATATCTCTCGATCAACATCAGAAAACACACCTTCAGGCTCAGATACCGGTCAAAGTGTATCGGGATTCCGATCTCCGTTTTCTTTCCGCAATGCCAATTATGACGGTGGCTCTAACGAGCTTCCTTTTGTTGAATTGTCAGTGCCTTCCTCTGAAGTACTTAATCGTGACAACTACGCATTCCACGTTGCACAGTTCGGCGGTGAGCCCGATGCAACTGAAGAAGCCAATGTCGTTGATGCGAGCATCACAGAATTTCGCTATGACGGTGTTTTCACTCCAGACAGTGAAGGAATCGCCGAAATTCGTTTTGGTGCCAACATAAGTAACGAACAGAAAGATGTCGATATTGTACGTACCGATGAAGCCAATATTCGCTGTTTTTATTGCGGATTTTTTGTTGATGTACCCAGTGGATTACAAGAGCAACTACTGTTTGAAGTCACCGATGATTTACTGGGTGCTAACCAAGGCGGTATTTACGATTCTGATGGTAATCAGCTAAATACATTTCTTGGTAACTCTTTGGCTCTTGATGCTGCAGCCATTTCATCACCTGATGTTTTAGCGGCGCGCGATGTTGCGCTGGGACTTCCCAATGGAACTTCACAGACAATCTTTGAGTCGTTCAATGGTTTACAGGGTATTCCACAGGTCAATGGCTTTGCCGTTGAAGAAGATATTCTCGCGTTTTATGTCGATGCGGATCTCGAAGGTGAAGTAGCTTCAATGCCTTGGACCATGAACATCGGTATGCGCTGGGTTGAAACGACTACAGCTTCAACCGGTAATCGCACACCATTGTTAGATATTACGATTAATGGTCAAGACACTACTGAGTACAACAGAGTACTGGGCGATGTTTCTGCGGCGGTAGTAACCGAAGAATCTACTAACCGTTTCATACTACCTAGTATGAACCTGAAAGTAGATATGACTGACAATTGGATTGCACGTTTCGGTGTTTCACAAACGATGGCACGTCCGCAATTGGATGACTTAGCCCCACGTTTTAATATCGTCAACACACGTCCAAATAATTTGGTAGCGACTGATGGTAACTTTCAACTGGAGCCGTTTACGTCTACTAACTTAGACTTAGGTTTAGAGTACTACTTTGATGACTTCAGCTATGTAGCGGCATCCTATTTTGAAAAGCGCGTAGACAATTTTATTGTTAATACGACAGCTCAAGAAACACTAACCATTGCGAATTCAGACAACATTGTTGATCC
>CALBVI010000011.1 GCA_937969395.1 uncultured Spongiibacteraceae bacterium
GGTTATTCCGGGGTCAAAGAGCCTTTCTAATCGCGCGCTGTTACTTGCAGCAATGGCTAGCGGGCAAACGACCATCACCAACTTGCTCGATTCTGACGACATTCGTCATATGCTTAATGCGTTAGAGCAGTTGGGGGTTGATTATACCTTGTCTCCTGATCGTACTTCTTGCGTAGTTAGTGGCAAGGCGGGTCCTTTAGCAGACAGCGGTAGCTATGAATTATTTCTTGGTAATGCAGGTACAGCGATGCGTCCTTTAGCTGCAGCGCTTTGCTTGGGTGAGGGGGGGCAATTTACCTTGACCGGTGAACCGAGAATGTATGAGCGTCCTATTGGTCATTTACTTGATGCGTTAGGTCCGCTAGGTGCAAATATTGAATGTTTAAAAGATCAGGGCTATCCGCCACTTAAAATTATGGCGTCGGGCCTTAGTGGTGGCAAAATTGAAATTGATGGCACCATCTCCAGTCAATTTTTAACGGCTTTGTTGATGTCGGCACCGTTAGCCAAAGACGATATAACGATTACGGTAAAAGGTGATCTGGTATCAAAGCCTTATATTGATATTACGCTGGATTTAATGGCGAAATTTGGTGTGTCTGTAAATAACCAAGATTACAAAGTTTTCTCTATTCGTGGCGGGCAAACTTACGTCTCACCCGGCGATATTATGGTGGAAGGTGATGCCTCGTCGGCGTCGTATTTTTTAGCGGCTGCGGCGATTAGTGGCGGCACTGTTAGGGTTTATGGCGTGGGTAAAAACTCTGTTCAAGGGGATATTCGATTTGCCGATGTGCTGGCGAAAATGGGTGCAGATATTACTTATGGCGATGACTACATCGAAGCCAGTAAAAATACACTGAATGGCGTTGATGTTGATCTTAATCATATTCCGGATGCTGCGATGACCATTGCAACGGTAGCGCTGTTTGCCAATGGCCCAACGAAAATCCGCAATGTTTATAATTGGCGAGTCAAAGAAACTGATCGCTTGTCGGCTATGGCCGCTGAGTTAAAAAAAGTAGGCGCCAGCGTAGTTGAGGGCGAGGATTTTATCGAGATAACGCCTCCTGTCAGCATTGAAGCTGCGGCGATTGATACTTACGACGATCATCGTATTGCGATGTGTTTCTCTTTAGCTGCGATGGGTGATGCTGCAATAACGATTAATGATCCAGGTTGTACTGCCAAAACATTTCCAACCTACTTCGACTTGTTTAAGGCGATATGTGTTTAAGCAATAGGTATAGGTGATTACAGTTTAGTTGTACTGAGTGGATACGATAATAGGGAGGTTTCGTCGCTTAGTTGTGTTGAGTTGTTGGCTAAGGCCAGAATGAATTTTGAGGTATTAAAATAGTGGCTTTGTCACCAGTAATAACAATAGATGGTCCTAGTGGTTCGGGTAAGGGTACTTTATGTCAGATGTTAGCCCGAGAGCTGGGTTGGCACTTACTCGACAGTGGTGCGCTGTATCGCATTGTTGGTTTAGCTGCACAAAAACAGCAGGTGTCATTTGATGATGAGGCAGCGTTGGCTGAGTTGGCGGCACATTTGGATGTTGAGTTTCGGGCCGGTATTGAGGGTGAGCCATCGACGGTATGGCTCGATGGTGAAGATATTAGTGATCAAGTGCGCTCTGAGTCAACTGGTGAGCTGGCTTCAAAAGTAGCGGTTTTTAATGCTGTTCGTGAAGCGTTAAAAGACTTGCAGCGGGATTTTGCCAAGGCCCCTGGTCTGATTGCTGATGGCCGTGATATGGGAACGGTTATTTTCACCGATGCTGCGGTTAAAATCTTTTTGATTGCCTCCGCTGAAGAGCGCGCCAGTCGGCGCTATAAGCAGTTGATTAGTAAGGGTGAAAGTGTTAATCTCGCCGCCCTTTTGAAGGACATCCAGAAACGTGATGAGCGCGATATGAATCGAGCCGTTGCGCCGTTAAGGCCTGCTGACGATGCTGTTGTCATTGATAGCACCGCCGTTGCCATTGAGGATGTTTTTAATCAAGTGCTTGCTAGAGTTAGTTCTGCACTAGAGCTTTCTAGCTAAGTATTTGAAATAAAAGAATTAATGTACCATTCGAAGTGAAATTCCAGCTGTCACTACGAGTGGTTTTTTTGTACTTGGCCCATAGGTGCTGGTCCTATGGAGGGTAGTAACTACTTGCAAACAAAGTTGCGCACAACGCAACGCAATGTGGCCTACCTGCTGTTATAAAGGTGTTTTAGTAATGGAAAGTTTCGCGGATTTATTTGAAGAAAGTTTAAATACTATTGATATGAAGCCCGGTTCAATTGTAACCGGTGTTGTTATTGATATTGATAGTGATTGGGTTACTGTCCACGCTGGTTTGAAATCAGAAGGCGTAATTCCTCGCAGTGAATTTGTTAGCGAAGGTGGCGAATTGTCACTAGAAATCGGTGACGAAGTTCAGGTTGCGCTAGAAGCTGTTGAAGATGGCTGGGGTGCTACTAAGTTATCTCGCGAGAAGGCTAAGCGCGCTGAAGCATGGAAAGTGCTTGAAGCTGCTTACACGGCTGAAGAAGTCGTTACCGGTGTTATCAACGGTAAAGTAAAAGGCGGTTTCACCGTCGATGTTAATTCTATCCGCGCATTCTTACCTGGTTCTTTAGTTGATGTTCGCCCTGTTCGCGAAACAACTCACCTTGAAGGTAAAGAGTTAGAATTTAAAGTTATTAAATTAGATCAAAAGCGTAATAACGTTGTTGTTTCTCGCCGTGCGGTTATGGAAGAAGCAAATAGCGCCGAGCGCGATGAAATGCTTGCCTCTCTACAGGAAGGTCAAGCGGTTAAAGGTATTGTTAAGAACCTAACCGATTACGGTGCTTTCGTTGATCTAGGTGGTGTTGATGGTCTATTACACATTACTGATATGGCATGGAAGCGTATTAAGCATCCATCAGAAATCGTTAATGTTGGTGACGAAATCGACGTTAAAGTATTGAAATTTGATCGTGAGCGTAATCGCGTATCTCTTGGTCTTAAGCAATTGGGTGAAGATCCATGGTTGGCAATTACTGCTCGCTACCCTGAGAACACTCGTGCCAAGGCGACAATCACTAACCTAACTGATTACGGCTGTTTTGCTGAGATCGAAGAAGGTGTTGAAGGTCTAGTACACGTTTCTGAAATGGATTGGACTAACAAGAACATTCACCCATCTAAGATTGTTAACTTAGGTGATGAAGTTGAAGTTATGGTTCTTGATATTGATGAAGAGCGTCGTCGTATCTCTCTCGGTATCAAGCAGTGTATGGAAAACCCATGGGATGCATTTGGTCGTCAGTTCCAGAAAGGCGATAAAATCTCTGGTGCTATCAAGTCTATTACTGACTTCGGTATCTTCATTGGTCTAGACGGTGCTATCGACGGTCTAGTTCACTTGTCTGATATTTCTTGGAACGAAACTGGCGAAGATGCCGTGCGTAAGTTCAAGAAAGGTGACGAAATTGAGACTGTTATCTTATCTGTAGATCCTGAGCGTGAGCGTATCTCTCTAGGTATCAAGCAGCTTGAAGATGATCCATTCTCAAACTACGTTGCTGAAAACGACAAAAACAGTATTGTTAAAGGTGTTATCAAAGAAGTTGATGCCAAAGCAGCTGTTATCACCCTAGCTGAAGAAGTTGAAGGTACATTAAAAGCTTCTGAAATTAGCCGTGAGAAAGTTGAAGATGCTCGCAATGCATTAAAAGTAGGCGAAGAGGTTGAGGTTAAGGTGATCACTGTTGATCGCAAAAACCGCACTATCGCGCTTTCTATTAAAGCAAAAGATATGGCAGATGAGAAAGAAGCGGTTAAATCTCATAAAGAGACTGAGACTGCTCCAGCTGCCACGATTGGTGACTTGATTAAGGCTCAAATGGAGAACAAGGACTAAGTCCCTGTTTTTCTGATTATTGCGCTAAGTTATTGATGGCTGTGAACTTTTTCACAATCAATAATTAGCGCAATGATTCATCCGATGCTACTCTTGTCCTAGTTATTCACCTAGCGAGGAAAGATAGGTACTGGATATGACCAAATCTGAGTTGATAGAACGCATTGTTTCGCGTCAATCACAATTGTCAGCTAAAGATGTTGAATTAGCTGTCAAAACAATTATTGAGCAGATGTCTCAAACCTTAGCTGCTGGTGAGC
>CALBVI010000012.1 GCA_937969395.1 uncultured Spongiibacteraceae bacterium
CAACTGCACACGATGCAGGTTGGATCTGGGATATTCCCTTACGTGATCGTCGTGGTATAGGTGCGGTCTACTCCAGCGCTCATATGTCTGATGAACAAGCACATAAAGTATTACAGGGCTATGTTGGAGCAGATGGTGAAATGCCTGAACCACGGCAGATTCGTTTTACTGCACGACACTTAGAACGATTCTGGGAGAAAAACGCAGTAGCTGTTGGACTCTCATCGGGTTTTGTCGAACCCTTGGAAGCCTCGTCGCTGGTGTTAATAGAAAACGCTGCCGATTGGTTTTGTAATCGTTTACCTGGCCGTCGAGAAACTATGGCGCTTCAAGCTCGGCAATATAATGAGACTTTTCATGGCTATTGGCAGCAAATTTTATCTTTCTTGAAATTCCATTACTTACTCAGTGAACGGCAGTCTGATTTTTGGTGCGACAACAGAGTTAATACATCCATACCTGAAGCGCTAAAGGCACAGATGGCGCTCTGGCAGGAAGAAATGCCTCACAGGCAAGACTTTAACGGCAATGACGATATTTTTTCTTGGCAAAGTTTTCAATACGTCTATCTCGGCATGCTAAAGCAACAACCTACCGCGCGCTGGCCGATGTCAGAATCTCAGCGGCAAATAGCTCAACGTGATTTCGAATTAAATCACCGTATTGCCACCAAAGTAACGCAATCGTTACCTACTAACCGCCAATTGTTGGCTGATTTAATTCAACATCCATTGCCAACAATATGAACATTGAATTTTGGAGAGTCTTCACATGCTTGTGCTCGTTACACCACACAGTCAATCGATACCGTTATGATTTTATAAGCTGTAGTGCTATTGAACGTTTTAAAAAATAAATAAACAAATACCACCGACAATATTAATAAGAGGTAATTTATCATGACGATCGCACTGATCTCGTTTTTTGGTTTTATGATTATGGTAGCGGTAGTGTCTTACTACATGACCCGCAATGAAGATCTGTCTACGTCCGATGGCTACTTTCTCGGTGGGCGCAGTCTTACCATGTGGACGATTGCAGGCTCGTTGATGATGACTAATTTGTCGACCGAGCATCTGATCGGCATGAATGGGGATGC
Source organism: uncultured Spongiibacteraceae bacterium (assembly GCA_937969395.1). Lineage (GTDB taxonomy): Bacteria > Pseudomonadota > Gammaproteobacteria > Pseudomonadales > Dasaniaceae > Oceanicoccus. The sequence continues at coordinate 1,100 of CALBVI010000012.1, forward strand.
ATTCAACCATACCATTGCCATTATGGCGTGGGAGGTCACCTCCGCTATCGCAATGGTGTTATTGGCAGTTTACTTTTTGCCGATGTATCTCAAAAATGGCTTAACGACAATTCCAGAATTTTTCTCTAAACGATTTGATGGCACGACGCGGGTAATCGCTACGTTTCTATTTTTAGCCTCTTACGTAGTAGCTATTTTGCCAGTAGTTTTACTCTTTGGTGCCAATGGCCTAGAGGGTTTATTTGATGTATCAGAAAACTTGGGCGTTTCTCAAAACACATCAATCTGGTTATTGGTTGTGGGCATTGGGGTTGTCGGATCAATTTATGCTGTAGCGGGTGGCTTGAAAGCGGTTGCCATTTCCGACACCATCAACGGTGTTGGTTTTCTTATTGTCGGTTTGCTGATTCCTATTATTGCACTTTCGCAAATTGGCGATGGCAATCCAATTGAAGGTTTTGGTGTCCTCTATGAAGCTGAAAAGCCTAAGTTTGATATCACCGGTGACGAGCCTGGTTCGTTCTTACCCTTTGGTGTTTTGTTTACCGGTATGATTGTGAATCAGCTATTTTTTTGGTGCGCAAACCAATCAATTTTGCAGCGGACTTTGGCTGCGACTAGCTTAAAAGAAGGACAAAAAGGTGTATTACTCGCCGCCGGATTTAAATTGCTAGGGCCGTTTCTTATCGTATTGCCAGGTATTATTGCCTACCATCTTTACAAAGAAAGCATCTCACCGGATCAGTATTTGTTGGCCTATCCAACACTGGTGAAAAACATGTTGCCTGCGGCCATGATTGGTTTCTTTGCGTCGGTAATGGTCGGTGCCGTATTCAGTACCTTCAACAGTGTTCTTAATAGTTCTGCAACTTTATTCAGCCATGGGGTTTATAAAACCTTATTGAAAAAAGATGCAACTGATCGTCAGCTAGTAACATCGGGCCGTATTTGCTCGGTAGTGTTAGCGATAATTGCCATCATCGCTGCGGCTAACATTGATTCAACAGGCAGTTTGTTTAACTACATTCAAGTTGTGAATGCGATGTTTTTTGGCCCAATGTTGGCAGTGCTTTTATTGGGCGCATTAACTAAACACGTATCGGCAATTGCCGCCAAAGTTGGCTTGATCGGCGGCCCACTTATTTTTGCTCTTTTGGTTTTTGTGTTTGGTGACCCTGTGCAGGCCTTCCTTAAAGAACTCTTCAATACTCAGGACGATATTCATTTTTTACACTTCTTAGCATTTGTTTTTGTTATAACAGCAATAGCCATGTTTGTGATTAGTCATTTTTGTCCTGCAAAAACTATTTTTGAAGGTAAGCATACTGGTGAAGTAGACATCACACCTTGGCCTTATGTAAAACCTGTAGGCGTGGTGATTTGTATTATCACTATCTGTATGTTTTTAGTATTAGCGCAATAAGCTGTGGATTTATATTAAAACTTTTTAGGAGTGACTCATGCCAAAATATGTAGGCCTCAATAAAGAAAGCCATGGCCAAACGCGGGTGATGCAGAGCAGGGCAGTGTCAGCCTATGCCGATACGGGCAACTGCAATATTATGTTTGATGAGTTGTTTACGGCTGCCGGTTGTTTTCCCCTGTTTCTGATGAAAGACCCAGCAACAGGGCAGTTTCATCTGTCAGCAATTTTTAGCTTACAGAATAATCGCAACCGCTTTGTTGAAAATGGCCAGTGGACCGCACCTTATTGTCCGCTAAATCTTAAACGTCTCCCTTTCGCTGTTAGCAACGTAGCATCAAAACAAGATAATGATGTACACGACATCTATATTGACGCAGAAAGTGAGCTATTGTCAGATAAAGAAGGTTCACGCTTGTTTGACGACGAGGGTGAAGACACTGCATTTTTGAAAGATCAAAAATATATCCTCGCGGGATTAATTCAAGGGCGCGATAAAACAGAACATTTCGTTCAAACCCTGCTGGACGAAAATTTAGTGATACCAGTAAAACTCAATATGACGACGGTCAGTGGTGACGAACATATTTCTGGATTGTATGCGGTTGATCATCAAAAAATGAAAGATATGGACGCCAACATTTATCTAAAGTTGGCAGAAGCTGACATGCTTGAAGCTTTGTTTTTGATGAAGGCGTCCTATGCGCAAATTAACCGATTGATATGGATGGAGAACCAACATAACAGCAATACGATATTGAATTTTAATTTATCACCAGTAAAAACCGGTGTGATTTAACAACACGGCTCCTAAAATATGACGATTACTTGGACGCCAAAATGTTGGAAAACAGAAGCGCTCGCCTTTGGTCACGAAGAGCTTCCGGTCGTATTAGTAGATAATGTTTTGGATGATATTGAACCGCTACTTGCCTACGCCTGTGATGATTCTCAGGGGCAATTTCAATGTGACAACAAAAGTTTTTATCCAGGTATTAGAAAAGCAGCACCAGCAGCTTATGCCAATGTAATTCGAGCGTTGTTTCGTGATCGAAAATTGCAGTCCGGTCTAAATTTACCTATCGATCCGGAAATAGACATCGTGCAAATGTATTTGTCCATGGTAACGCTGCCGTCGAG
>CALBVI010000013.1 GCA_937969395.1 uncultured Spongiibacteraceae bacterium
TAAAAATAACGCAGCAATTGACTTATGAGCAGGCCAAATCAATCATTAGATAATAACGCCAATGCACGAATCCTCCTTGCCGATGACGAACCGCGAATGCTCGATAGCCTTCGTGTCTTATTAGAACTCTACGATTATCAAGTTGACACCGCCCTAGGTGGCCAAGCTGCGATCGACAAACTCTCCACAGAACAATTTGATCTCATTTTACTCGACCTTAAAATGCCCGACATCTCAGGCCATGATGTTATGCAATTTATGTCGAATAACAATCTCGAAACAATGACTATTGTTGTCAGCGGCGAAACATCGCTTGATGACATTAGCAAGGCATTAAAGCACGGCGCCTATGATTATCTGAAAAAGCCTTATATACCCGAGGAACTAACATCAACGGTTAGTAACGCAATTCGAAAAAAATTACTGGAAAATTCTAACCAGGCAATGCAGGAACGATTAAACCGCTCAGAAAAACTGCACCGTTTCATTGTCAACAATTCACCTGACGTCATCTTCATCCTCGACCATCAGGGCAACTTTAGTTTTCTCAATTCAAAAATAGAGTCATTGCTCAATTACCCTAAAGGCCAACTATTAGGAAAGAATTTTTCGGCGATTGTCGATGCAAAAGACCAAGAGAAATCACAGTTTTTTTTCGAACAAGCAAGCACCCCTCACTCGGGTATCCAATCAATTGAGTTGGAAATAGCACCCTTCTCTCCCGGCCAAAACAGCCGCCATTTTGAAGTGTCGCTATGGCCCATCGATGAAGTCAATGACAAAGGGACGCTAAACACCAGTCAACGTTATAGAATTTATGGCACAGCCCGTGATATTTCTGAAAAAATGGAGGCCGAAGCGTTTATCAACTTTCAGGCTTATCACGACTTACTAACAAGATTACCCAACCGCTCTTTGTTTAAAGATCGGCTTAGTGTTGCCATTACCCAATCACAGCGAAACAACACTAAGCTGGCAGTCATGTTTATTGATCTAGATCGCTTCAAAATCATTAATGACTCCTTAGGACATACCGCTGGCGACAGACTATTGCAGGCTGTCAGTTTACGCTTACAAGGCTGTATTCGAAAAGGAGATACCTTATCTCGCTTTGGTGGCGATGAATTTACATTGCTATTGCCCGATGTCAAAAATTCAAAAGCGGCAACCCAAATCGCAGACAAAATACTTAGCGACATTAAAAAGCCCTTTCAGCTCGGCAAACACGAAGTTTATATCGGCGCCAGTATCGGTATAGCGATTTACCCGAACTGTGGCGACAGCATGGATGAATTAATCAAAAATGCAGATATCGCCATGTATCGCGTTAAGAAGACAGGTAAAGACGGCCACCAATTATTTACCAATGAAATGCGCAGCGCATCGACAGAACAACTCATGCTAGAACAAGATATGCGCAAGGCTATCGATCAAGATCAATTTGAAATTTGTTACCAACCTCAGGTCAATATTAAAACTGAAAAACTCTATGGTGTAGAAGCGCTAATACGATGGAACCATCCCAAATTAGGTCGACTTTCCCCGGCCGAATTTATCCCTATTGCAGAAGAAAGCCATCTTATTGTTGAACTCGACAAGCACACACTACAAAAAGCCTGCCAAGAGATTCGTCACTATCATAAAACAGGCTTTCCCGACTTGAGGCTTGGCATGAATCTATCGCCACTGATGATAGAAAGAGACAGCTTTGTTAACGACATTATTGATACGCTTAATCAGCAAGATTTCCCGCCGCATTTGTTAGAGTTAGAAATCACTGAAAATGTATTAATGAGTGACCGACCAGACATCATTAACAAATTAAAAACCTTAAATGAACAAGGTATCAATATCGCGATTGACGATTTTGGCACCGGCTATTCATCACTGAGTTACCTTCAACACCTTCCGGTTAACACGCTTAAAATTGACCGCAGTTTTATTCGTGATATTAAAAATACAGAAGATGAGGCCTGTATTGTTAACGCCATTATCTCAATGGCAAAGGGATTAAAGATATCTATCGTCGCGGAAGGTGTGGAAAACCAAGAACAGCTCAACTACTTAAAGGCACTAGACTGCACGATCATACAGGGCTTCTTATTCGGCCAAGCAACGCAGCTAGTCAATGTTGCAGAACGCTATTCAAAAGAACCGATAAAAATTTAGTGAACTAAAACCATAAAACAAACATTTTTAATAACAAAACATTAATAGCAAGCTCACAACAACAGCATTACAATGACGACAAATACCAAGATAGAGAACGTTATTATGAAGACTCAAACGACTATCAAAACAGCAAGCAAAACGCTCGTTTATCTATCCCTAATGATACCGCTCATAGCCTGCAACAATGCCGCACTACGAACGCCTGGAGAAACTAACGAACTAGGGCTCACGACGTATCCTGCTAGTAATTTCGATGAGCTCGCGATTCAAAACGGTATTAACTTTTCGCAGTATAAAAAAATAAAATTCGAACCTATCAGCGTCAGCTACGATGACAGACGCCGTCAATATAGCTCCCGTTTAACCGATAAGGATTTTCAATTTGACGAGAATGAGCAAGCTGCTTTCAACAAGCAATTTGTGAAAGCTATTAGCAAACGCTGGAATAAAGAATTTAATTGGGAATTAACCGAAGAGATTGGTGATGACGTCATCTTAGTTAAAGGCACTGTTTCCGACTTATACCTTTACGCTAGCATCAAGCATAACTTGCCCTACTCATCCACAAGTTACACCAATAAAACAAGCCGAATGATCATCGACCTCGATCTATACGACAGCAAAAGTGGAAAATTATTATTAACCAGTAAAGATGAAAAGATCACCGGTGAAAGTAATGACAGCACGAGACCATTGCAAGAAGTCAATAGTGTGACTTACTGGCGCGATGCCTACAATACGTTTCAGCGGCTGGCATCACAACTTAGCTATCACATGAAAACATAGATTTATTCAAATCTACATTAAAGCTATCTTTTCAACTGTATTGAAGCAATCGGCTTGTATTGAATCAATCTGCTAGTGAAAAGATGGCTATAATTGGAGAAACCCCCTACTTAATCCTTCAGTTTTTTCTGGTTTTCTCCAAACCTTAGTGCAGTCACGTTGACTGAATTCATATCAGAATAATTGTTATCTGATGGCTCTTGTATAGCCAACGAATCCGTCAGCTCAGTAACTTCCTGTTGCTGATCGTATTTTTTTCGCCAATGATTTTCGGCCGCTAGAGGGATAAAAATAATCAAATCATATAAATGAATTGCCATTTTACCTAATTGCAAAACACTACTGCCTAACAAGCGTAACAGTAATGAACCCGCATGCAATAAAACCTGCACTCCGCCCCCTAATACTGGCCTAATCACATTTAATAAATACTCTAGAGGAATCATTACTAAAGCCAGCGCCATAGGTATTAATACGCTCACACTGAGCAGTACAGCTTGAGAAAAAGTATTAGCCGCTAAGCCTAGCGCTTCCGGAACAGCTAACACTGCAGCAATTTCAACTGCCATTAAAACCACAAGCATTAAACCGCTTAAACCGATCAATATCTGTCTACCACGACTACCTGCAGCAACCATTAAAGGAAAATAATGAGTCACACGCAGGCTATCTAATAACACTGTCGCTGCGACTACCGTTAACGCAAGGTGCAGGCTTGTAATCCAACTTGCCAGAGGTAGACCACCAAGTTGCCCTTGATCTAAAATTTGCATCAATGGTTGCTGCAATAATTGCCAGTTTACCCACCCCGCTACCACACCAACAATAACAAAGCATAAAGCAGCTACGCCTCGCACCAACATTGACGCCAAAACACCTTGACCAGAATTCGAGGTAAGATTTTCAAACTGTTCCATATGCTGATCAGCTTGAAGCAAATTTCGTCGTAAAATAGCGATATTGCCATCAATTTGTAGTAGTTTTTTCTCCAACTTACGCCACCTAGGCTGTAAGTTACTAAGAATTTTATGTCGAGAAGAAACCGTCCAACGGTGTTCACGCAGCAAATCTTTATGATGCTGCTTCACCGTTTGGTGCATATTTTCTAATATTTTACTTACCGCAGAACTATTACGCTGATCTTCTTTTAATGTCGCCACAGCTTCAACAGCCGCCAGCCACTCCATCGGAACCTCTGGCACTGCCGCACTGGCCTGATAGTCCTTATCAAGCTCAGCTAAGTGTTGATTAATATTAGCCGACAGCAGCTGATAATTATTTAAATCGCGCTCGACTAGCTGCTCAATACGCATAAAGCGGCGCTCAAGTTGGCGCTCCTTTAATGACTCAGCTAACGCTTTGATAATTTGATAGTTTTTTTCTTTTACTCGCTGTTCAGAACGCAAACATGCTCTTGCGCTCAATCGTAAAAGGCTATGTAAAGCTCTGACAGAGCGATATATGAGCTTATGACTATGAGAGCGACAAACATACATAAGTAATAGCAGTAACAGAGCTGCCGCTATTGATATAAGCAAAGGGGATTGCAACGATGCCATCATAGTCTTTCGCCTTAAAAAGAGACCATCGAATCCAATTCGATCATTATTTTATTTATGTGGAAACGCTAGCTTACAAGTATTTGTATCAATTAAGTACTATATAACCTAAATACCAAGCGATTTACCTAGCTCGCACACAACATTCGCCTGCCTTTTTAACATGCCGAGCATGGCTAGCCAAGAAAATAGACAGTCAAGATTCACAAAGTCAATCAGAAAAACTAAAAAGTCATTTAAGATCAAATAGTTAAAGAAATAATCCGTTAATTACTCAGTATTGGCTGAGCCAACGAAAAGAAGACGCAGCAGGGAAAGCGCTCACAAAAACCCTAACCACGTTAAGAAGAACTAATTAATTTTAGTAACAAAAGGCAATAGCGATTAAAAATTAAGCGCTGCGTAATTCAGTATCGATATTAATACCCACATCCCGCATACGGGCTAATTTATAACGTAAAGTTCGTGGGCTAATACCTAATTTTTCAGCCGTATTTTTTCTCGAGCCGCTTTCACTTTTTAATGTATCGACAATAATTTCAAATTCCCGTCGCTGTAAGTCATCACCGAGTACACCTGCCGCTTCGTCGTTAGATACGGCCACTGGCTCGCTATGTGTCACTAAGGAGCCATCGTTAATAACAGGCTGGCCAAAAGGATTCAAACGCAAATGAAAGTCAGCAATGGATGTCCCTGGCTGCATTATCAACGCTCGCTGCATAACATTATCTAGTTCGCGCACATTCCCCGGCCAATCATGCTGCATCAATGCATGCTGAGCAGTTTCATCTAAAGTAACGGGAACTCTGCCCATTTTTTTTGTATGCATAGCTAATAATTGCTTCGCCAACGGAACAATATCTTGCTTGCGCTCTCGTAGTGGTTGCCACTGTAGAGGGAAAACACTAAGCCGATAAAACAAATCCTCACGAAACTTGCCATCTCGAACTTCATCAGCCAACTGTCTATTCGTTGTCGCCAATATTCTCACATCTAAATCAATAACTTTTTTCCCACCAAGTCTTTCAACTTCCCGCTCTTGAATAACCCGCAATATTTTTGCCTGCAAACCAATATCCATTTCGGAAATCTCATCGAGCAGCAAGGTACCGCCATTAGCTTGTTCAAACTTACCTGACGCACTGCTATAAGCACCGGTAAAAGCCCCTTTCTCATGGCCAAACAACATACCCTCTAACATGTTCTCAGGTATTGCTGCGCAATTAATGGCAACAAAAGGTTTTCTAGAGCGTGAAGAATGTTGATGTATATAACGCGCTAAAACTTCTTTGCCCGTACCCGATTCGCCACAAATCAAAACTGTAGAATCAGTTTCTGCAACCCGTCTTGCTAACTGCAATAACTGTTGACTAGACGGCTCAACAGCAACGGGATCATCACTCTTATCTTGGTTTTCGCCACCGACATGTCGACTCACGGTCTCTATTAATAGTTGCGGTTTAAAAGGCTTAACCAAATAATCGACAGCGCCGCTGCGTATCGCATCCACCGATGCGCTAATGCTACCGTAGGCGGTGACCAGCAATACCGGCAATTGTGGATAGAGACGGCGGATCTCTTTTAACATTTCTAAACCATCCATTGCTCCCATATTAATATCAGAAACAACCATATCTAATGCGTTAGTCGGCATTAGTTTTAATGCCTGCTCCGCACAATCAGCCTGTAAGACAGTACAACCTGCAATTTCTAAGGTGTCGACTAGCGCTTCACGCAAATCCTTATCATCTTCAACCACTAAAATTTTTGCAGATAATTTTATTGATGCAGAACTCATCAAGAGACACTCCTTAAATTAGACGCACTACCGTCATTATCAACAACACTATCCATAACTGTATTCATTACCGGCAAAAGTAAAATAGCACGAGTCCCAACACCTACTTGAGACTGTATTTGAAATTCACCATGATGCGCCTGTACTACCGCCCGAACAACAGAAAGCCCCAATCCGGTACCTTGTGACTTCGTGGTAAAAAAAGGATCTTGTAAATTTTTCATCACCTGCGGACTAATACCAGGGCCATTATCACTCACCACCAGCTCTATATTTTGATCATTAACGCAAGAAACACGAATGCTTAACTCAATATTTTTACCAACCGATTGAATCGCATTGTTTGCCAAATTCATCATGGCACCAACCATACTTTCACGGTTGCAATGCAACATCATCTCAGGGCATTCAACAATGATTTGATAACTGGACTGACTGCTATTAATCGGAGCCTCCAGCGCTACCTCAAATTCGCCAAGCAACTCACTAACGCGAATAGAATCAGTTAACTTCACATCACCTTTTACAAAGATAAGCATGTCTTTAACTTGTTGATCGAGATGATTTAACCGAGACAATACTTTTTCAGAAAAGCGCTGCTGTTGATCTTGGGTTAAATCTGAATCACAAAGATGACCGGTATATAACATCGCAGCCGATAGCGGCGTTCTGATTTGGTGAGCTAGTGATGACATCATTCGGCCCATTTCTGACAATCGACGATGACGATCTAAACGCTTTTGCAACTCCCTGGTTTCAGTAAGGTCTGTTAATAAAATGAGTTGGCCTGGATCACTCCCCTGGAAAGAACGCGTCACCATATTTACCCGACGACCATCTTTTAAAGAAATTTCATGACCATCATCACGCTGAGGAGCAAATGAACGTCGTATTACATCGCGCCATAGCTCCCCCTCTAAAGGCTCACCAAGAAACTCTAAAGCCGCAGGGTTACATTGCACGACAACGCCCTTGTTATCTAAAACCACGACGCCTGCTGGCATCAGGTTAAGCAAACTTTCTAATCGCTGTGATACCCGCTCTTTTTCTTTTAATTCAGCTAGGCGCTGCTCTGCCAGCTCATGTAACTCCTGGTTGAGTGAACCTACTCGCCGCTCCATTTCATGATAAGTGTCAGCCAGCTGCGCAGAAACCGCATTAAACTGCTCAAAAGCGGAAGCCAACACTTGCTGGTTTTGCAAAGTACTCGTGCTATCAGGTAAATGGTTCATTGCCGACATGCTATTCGCCGCATGACTAACTAACGGCGTAATTGAGGAGCTAAGTTCAGCCGCCCTATTTTTAGGTAGAGGGTTTTCAGAATGTACTGTAGATGACATCTAAACTCCGACGATGACGCTACGATCCTGCTGTACACGTTTTGATAACGCGGTACAAAAAAATAATAGCTAAGTATTGCCACCGAATTGACATTCAAGTGACCTATACTCAAACATAGCAAGCACCATGCCGGATAATAAAAATCTTTTAAAACAATGAGTTAGATATATAAGAGAAACAATCAGTCAAGCTTTTGGCAGACAACTAAAGATAAAGACACTTAACCTTAGTTACCAAAAGCCTATCACAGCGAAACCTTTCCAGTCGCGACAGGGGATGTAAGCACTGAAAAAGGATTAGGTATTAGCGATTAACTTTATTTACGCTGTAAATCGTACTTACGCATTTTTTCAACCAATGTCGTGCGACGAATTTGCAGCTTTTCCGCCGCTCTTGCCACCACCCCAACGCTATCGTCAAGCGCCTGCTGGATAAGGCTCTTTTCAAGGTTTGTGAGATACTCTTTGAGATCGATACCATTAACCGGCAACAGAGCGGTGCTATCAGTGGTAGCAACAATAGGCATACCCTCTTTTGCCGACTCAGGGATCACTAGATCTTCATCGCCTTCATCAACATGGCGGAATTTTTTCGGTAACTCCTGCACCCCAACGACACCATAGGGATGAATAATAGCCATGCGCTCAACTAAGTTAGCTAACTCACGAACATTCCCCGCCCACTCATGCCGACACAGCGACATAATACCTGCGGAATTGAAACGTATAGAGCCGCGCTTTTCATTCTCTAACCGAGTAATCAGTTCATTCAATAATAATGGGATATCTTCAATTCGCTCTCTGAGCGCAGGCATTTCAATAGGGAAAACATTTAATCGGTAATATAGATCTTCTCGAAAGCGACCATCGGCAATCATTTCTTCAAGGTTGCGGTGAGTTGCCGTAATAATTCTTACATCGGTCTTAATCGTTTTATTACCGCCAACACGCTCAAATGAACGCTCCTGTAATACCCGAAGAATTTTCACTTGCATGTCTAACGGCATATCACCAATTTCATCGAGAAATAACGTTCCTCCCTGTGCCATTTCAAAGCGGCCTGCGCGTGTAGTCACGGCGCCAGTAAAAGCCCCTTTTTCATGACCAAATAACTCGCTCTCTAATAGCTCGCGAGGTATCGCACCACAATTCACCGGCACAAAGGGCATATTGCGTCGACCAGAGTTGTAGTGCAGCGTACGTGCAACCACCTCTTTACCGGTACCTGACTCACCGGTAATCAACACGGTGACATCTTTATCGGCGACCTGCGCCATCATCTCCCGTACTTTTTGTAATTCGCGACTAGTGCCTACTAAGCTGCGGAACAACTGCACATCGCGCTGCTGAACCCGCCCAGCATTAATATCATACTGCTCGCGATAGACCTGAGCCCGATGCAGGGTATCCATAAATTTGTTATAGCTGGGGGGAAAATTAAGCTGTGAAATAACCTTGTGGCGAAGATCTGCGTCATCGACTGACTCAAGACTATTGTTATCGACATGCGTATCACCCATCAAAATAATGGGGCATGATTTATCCCAGGCCTGCGCCTCATTCAAACGCTGCTCAAGTGATGAGCTATTCGATTGACCAAAAATCAATACTTTGATTTGCCGAGTGTTTTCTTTAGAGGCAGGCAATACAACGACCTCACTCCACTCAGCACAAGAATAGGTTACTGGGTTTTCACCTAAAAAATCGAGAATAACGCAGGTGTCGTGACGGCGCTCCTTGTTGTCATCAACAACAATCACATTGTTTTCTTCCCACATTGAAAATAGACCTTACTGCAGCATCAACGACTTATTATGAACGTTGAAAAGGTTAATAAAACGAATTATGGACAACTCTTTGACTTATTATCTAATCATGTCCATAGTTTTTTTGTCGACTGGTCAATTTTATGACGAAAACCAACAAAAAAGAAGGAAAAAAAATAAATTATTTGGCGCGTGCCCCTAAAGTAACAACATTGCTACGACCCTGTAGCCATTCGGTCATTTCACCCGCAGGCATAGGGCGGCAATAATAATAACCTTGCACCTCATCGCAATTTAACGCCCTGATGACCTCTAACTCCTCCTGAGTCTCTACTCCCTCAGCAACCACCTTGTAACCCAGCCCATGCGCTAACTCAGTAACAGCCGACACAATCACTGCTTGCTGCGAACCCTCGGTAATATCCTGCACAAAACTACGATCAATCTTGATCGTATCTATGGGGAAACGAGTAATGTAACTCAATGAAGAATAACCCGTGCCAAAGTCATCAAGTGCAATGGCTATTCCCTGGTCTCGCAATGCCGCGATATGCTCACTACTGGTAGCGTCTGACATCAACACCCCTTCGGTAATCTCTAGCTCCAGATTTTTTTCATCAAGCCCGGTCAAACCTAATACCGACTCCACCACCTCAACAATATTACCTTCTTTAAATTGCCTCGCAGCAACGTTAACCGCCACTCTCACATCAATCAAACCTTGATCAATCCATTGCTTGGTCTGTCTACAGGCCGTCTCTAACACCCATCGACCTAACTCAACGATTTGCCCGGTTTCCTCAGCAACCGAAATAAATTGATCCGGCGGTATCACTCCCTTTGTTGGGTGAGTCCATCGAACTAGGGCTTCAAAGCCGCAAAGTGATTGATCTTTAGATGATATTTTCGGTTGATAATACACAAGAAAATCACTATTTTTCAGTGCACCACGCAGATCCGTCTGTATCGATAGGTGGGTCGATACCTGGGCAACCAAGTCACCACTAAACTCTCGCAAAGTATTACGGCCTTGCACTTTCGCCTCGTGCATCGCCAAATCCGCCTGCTGCAATATAACCCCAGTCGTTGTACTGCCTGACTCCGAATAAGCCACCCCCATACTCGATGTAACAAAGAGCTCTTGACCACGGTAGTTGAAGGGAGATTGAAACTCCTTATTCAATCTTAACGCCAAATCAGCCACATCATTAGAACTACGATTAACACTAGGCAAGACAATAACAAAGCTATCAGCACCAAGCCGAGCAACCATAGAAAAAGGAATATCATCTAAAATAGTGTTTTGCGATAAACGGCCAAGATAAACAGATACCTCTCGACAATTAACCAGACGATTTAATCTGTCTGACAACTGTTGTAGCACCGCATCTCCGGCGCTATGCCCCATGGCATTGTTAATACGATTAAATAAATCTAAATCTATCGCCAAAACCGCGACACAAAGACCACTAAAGTGAGCACGGGATATTGCCTGATCAACATACAAGCCCAATAACGAACGGTTAGGTAACCCAGTCAAAGTATCGCTGTAAGCGAGCTGTACTATCTCTTGTTCACTTTTTTTCCGCTCTGTGATATCAATAATAATACCCAAAATGTGATTGCTGACTTCTCCTTTAACCCTCATTGCAGAAATATTCATAGAGAGATATTTCACGTCAGTATTATTCGCTAAAATTCGATATTCCAAATTTGCATCTTTGTAAGTATGCACACACTCCGCGATAGTCCGCTCTAATTGCTCCCTATCTTCGGGATGGCAAGTGTCATAAAAAACAGACATATCATGAGATTCATTGCTATCAATATTAAGCTCATAAATCCGCAACACTTCGTCAGACAAATTCAGGCGACGTCTTTCACTATCAAACTCCCAATAGCCCATCCCAGCAATCTGTTGAGCATTAGTTAGTGATTGATCACTAATTCGCAACTGCTCACTAATCAATCGTGCACGTAACAAATAACGAATACGGTGGACTAACAAAGAGTGGTTAATAGGCTTGGTAAAAAAATCGGTTGCACCGGCATCATAGGCACGATTGATAGAAATCACATCATCTAAGCCGGTTAACATAATAATAGGAATATTGAGGGACTTAGGATTTTCACGAAGGTGGACACAGACATCAAAGCCATCCAAATCCGGCAGCAAGGCATCCAAGAGAATGATATCTGGCTGGTATTGAATAACAGTATCAAGCACCACTTCACCGCAATCAACGGCAATAACTTCAAAATCAGCGTTTCGAAGAATCTTACCAATCAATTGCCGTTCGACAGGGTTATCCTCAACAATCAAGATTGTTGGACGATCTATTACTTCAGTTATGGAATTGCTCAACGGATCAATCAATAGACATACTCGATTAGTAAGCACAGGAAAACGAAGATGATCACAATAGATAAATAATAGACCATT
>CALBVI010000014.1 GCA_937969395.1 uncultured Spongiibacteraceae bacterium
GACCAACTGCCCCGCAATAAAATGAGCAAAGTACAAAAAGCCAACTTAAGAGAAAGCTACAAAGAAACCTTCTTAGTTAATACCTAATCATCATTGCAAACATGGCTTTAAAGAACCCACACTAAAACCCTATTTACACTATAAAACATCTGTGTCACAAACCGTCACGTTTGTGACACAGACATATAAGCCAGCCACCCTTATATTTATCACCACTGAAACACTTACTCTAAACTTCAAAAATGGTGATCTATTATGACTCGAACAAAAACACTTTTACTCAGTTCAGTTATCGCATGCCTAGTATTCACAACAACTACAACACATGCTGAAAATATGACTGGTGGCGCGATGATTCGCAGCCTCGGCATAGGTTTTTATCTTTCTGGCGACACAAAATGGCATTTAATATCTCAAGAAAACGATACGATTAGATGACACTGAATTTATCCTTAATAAACATCAAGGTAATGATAAATGGTCAGGCTGGGTTGCTATTAGCCTAGGTAAAGCAGAGCGCACTGATTTAAGCACTGGTACTGTTAAGCCTTTTAGTTACGACAAACCTATCATGATTGATTTAGTCGCTAACTATCAACTAAGCGAACGCTGGTCACTTGCGGCGAAATGGAGCTATGAAAGTGGCGATATGTATACACCCATCACTCATTTGAGCCCTAACATCAATAATCCGGATATCCTCGAGCCAATCTACGGGGAATATAACAGCGAACGATTTTCAGCTTATCATCGCTTAGATTTAAGGGCCGAATACCTGAGAAACAAGTCATGGGGACACTGGACGTTTTACATCGATCTGCTCAACGCCTACAATCGCGAAAACATTAACGCCTATGATTATTCGCCTAACAATGTTGATACCTTAGATGAGACGCCTGCTGGCTTTGGTGAAGACGTGCCGGTAACCGCAGAGGTCTCTATGGAGTTTTTCCCTTCACTGGGTTTTGAAATTCAATTCTAATAGCTCAGCATCAACACCACAAAAAAGACCAATAGAGACAATTTATGAGTACCGAACAAACACTAATGCAACGGGGTGATTCTGCCTGTGAACTCTGCAAATCTAATAACAACTTATCGGCTTACGCTATTCCCCCCGATGCAGAAGACAGCCCTGATAAAAGTATTTTACTTTGCGAGACCTGCTTAACACAGATCCAACAACCTGATACCACCGACGTTAATCACTGGCGCTGCCTCAATGACAGCATGTGGAGCCAAGTACCAGCAGTGCAAGTTATGGCTTGGCGTCAACTGAACCATTTATCAACGGAGAGCTGGGCACAAGATTTGCTCGACATGCTCTATTTAGAAGACGACACTCTGACATGGGCAAAAGCGACGCTAAGCGACGACAGTGATGATGATAGTGAGCCAACGTTCGACAGCAATGGCGCACGATTATTAGCCGGCGACACGGTAACACTGATTAAAGATCTGGAGGTAAAAGGCGCCAACTTTACCGCTAAACGAGGAACAGCTGTAAGAGGGATTTCCTTAACGAATAACCCTGATCATATTGAAGGGCGAGTTAATGGTACTCGTATTGTTTTATTGGCAAAATTTTTAAAAAAATCAAACTAAATTCATACCAATACCGGAAAACCTACTAAGAAAATAGCCGGCCATCAGTATTTCTTAATACTAATATATTTAAGGAATACTGATTTGATGAGGGCACACCATAAAAAAACACCTAAGAATGAACTATAATGTGCTCCACTGGGTATTTGTCACTGGCTATATTGACAAAATAACTTTAGAAACATACAACAATGATAATATAAAAAAACAATTAAAACGCCATTAACCGTATAATAAAAACCTTAATATTTTATTGATTAGGCAGACGGGATGAAGCAATTAATATTAACGCTATCAACTCTTATACTTACCACATTTATGTCACTAGGTAACTCCGCCGAAAATAATGACATCGTTCGCATCGCTCGCCTTGTCGACATCACCGCCGATCCGTCACCACCTTTACGCTGGCTAGAATGTAACGATAGCAACCGGTCGACAGGCTCAATCACTCATTTACTTGAAACGATTTTTCGTGATTTAAACAAAAATATTGAGTGGGTCGTAGGCAGCAACACCTTAAGCAGCAATAAAGTTGATGTGGATAAAAAATACAAGCAACTCGAGCTGGGTGACTTTGATTTTATGATCACAAGAAACCCTACCGCCGATTACTCCTTTGACACATTAAACGCCCTCATAGCAACTAAACGTATAAGTTTGATTACGACTATTAGCAACCCCGTTTACAAGGGTGATATAAAATCATTAACCGCGTACTCTGGAGGCATACGTTATTTCTCTTCACTATCTAATGCCATTCATGACTATTTAAAGCTCAACAATTTACCTGCAAAAACTTATGAGAATAACAACGATGTACTAACCGCACTTATCAGTAAAGATGTCGACTATGTTATTACTGAATATTTCACAGGTAAAGAATGGACGCACAATCACAAGATCAAAGATCAGCTTGTATTTCATGATATCGAAATAGAAGGTCCTAGCATTTATTTATTAAGCTCCACACACGGAAAACACGCAAACCTAATAAGCAACATCAATCAAAAGCTGAAAGAACTCAATGATAGCGGCTTTATCGAACGTTTAAATCAGTATTATTTAAGTCAATGGCTATCACAACCTTGCGCACACCCTCACAGCATTTTATTATCTGCCCCAACTAAATAATAACTCTTTATAAAATCACCTTTAAGGATTAATCATGAAAATCAATAAAAAAGTACAAGCCCTTTTACTTGCCTCCACAGTAGCGCTAGCAGGAATAACTGCACATGCAGGGGATGCCCCGAAAGTAAAAAAAATCACCTTATCGGATGCTGAAACATACTCACCTGAAGCGCACTTTAAAATGGATGCACAAAAACTACATAACAAAGCACTAGGAACGTCTGA
>CALBVI010000015.1 GCA_937969395.1 uncultured Spongiibacteraceae bacterium
CGCGATTGCCCGGGACTAAATCCGGGTTATTGAGCATATCGATAATCAGCTCAACAGAGTTTTCAATAATTTCCGGAATGGGCTGGCGAACAGTAGTCAGTTCTATATTTTTCCAACCAGCCATTTCCATATCATTGAATCCAATGATACCGATGTCATCAGGCACCTTTAAACCTTTACTTTGGATAGCACTCATTGCGCCAATAGAAACGACATCATCTCCACAAAAATAAGCGTCAGCATATTTGGATTTAAGCACTTCTCCCATAGCTTCGTAGCCGGCCTCAAAGGTATATTCATTGGCATAAGATACTGAGACCAGCCCATCGGGACCGCAACGTTTTAGAATCTGGCTTTTAAAGCCAGCAAATCTATCTTGTGTTGAAGTTGCTTTACGCGGTCCGCCGAGAAAACCAAAGGATTGATAACCACGGTCAATCAGTAAATCAGCTACCATTTTGCCCGCTTTTTTATTATTGATACCAACGGTATGTACCTTGGGTGAGCGCGCAAGGCGCCCAAAAGAATTAACCGTGGGTACACCAGCATCGGCAAATGCCTGAGAAAAACCTGGTGGTAATGTAGATGAGGCAATGATTACACCATCCACGTTGTATTGTAAAAACATCTTGACCGATTGTTCTGCGCTATGTTCTCCGGAGAGATTCATTAGCAATGGTCGAAAGCCTTTCTTTTGCAGGGTTTGAGTAAAGAGATCAAAAATTTCTAGAAAAACAGGGTTGTGAAAGTTGCTAGAAATTAAACCAATAAGTTTAGTTTTACTGGTGGTTAAACTGCTGGCGAGCATATTGGGATGGAAACCCATTTCAGCGGCAGCTCGTTCGACTTTCTCGCGTGTTTTATCAGAAACACTAGCGCCATCGGTAAAGGTACGCGAGACAGCCGATTTGGATACCCCCGCCTTTAGCGCGACATCTTTCATAGTCACAGCCATACTACTTTCGCGATCTCTTCAATGAATTATTGCAAAGTAACTTAGCTGAAAACGTTTCAATAGACAACTCCGTTTTAGTGTTAGCCGAACCTCCACGACACTGCGCACATAAAATCAGTGAGCCAGAAAAACAGTTTTACGGCTTTGCAACGACTCAATGGCCGCCTCTGCTAGCTCCAGTGATTTCAAACCATCGATGCTAGTAGGTGACACCGGCTGAGCATTACTCACAGCGTCCACAAAGGCGGACAATTCCAGTTCATAAGCCAACGCATAACGTTCAAGAAAAAAATCTAGCAGAGGTTCATTGCGGTATCCCTCTGAATTGGCTAGCGTCACAGTATTAGCGCGATGGTTACCAGCCGATAACATGCCTTTACTACCATGCGCTTCAATGCGCTGATCATAGCCATAGGTCGTCCGTCGTGAATTAGTAATCACCGCGAGTTTACCTGAAACGCTGCGCAGCGAAACAACGGCCGTATCTACATCACCGGCCTTACCAATATCGGGATCAATTAGCACCGAGGCATTTGCTTGCACTTCTACAATTTCTTCGCCGAATAAATAACGCGCCATATCAAAATCATGAATCATCATGTCTCTGAACAGGCCTCCAGATTGTCCAATATAGGCTATCTCCGGCGGCCTAGGATCGCGTGAAGTAATTTGCAGTAATTCGAGCTGACCAATAGCGCCTGAGACAATATCCTGTTTGATACGATTAAAACTTGGATCAAAACGACGGTTGAAACCAATCATAAATTGAACGCCGGTGCGCTTCACTACGTCCAAACAACTGCGTACGCGCTGTACATCCAAATCAATAGGTTTTTCACAAAAGATATGTTTGCCTGCCAACGCTGCCAGTTCAATCTGGTCCGCATGCAAAGCAGTTGGGCTAGCAATAATTACCGCTTGAATATCTGGATCGGCGAGAATGCCTTCTACACTGTCAAATCGCGCCCCAGAAAGCTGTAACACTTTAGCCGCCGATTCTTCAGAAACGTCCGCAACCGCGACAATATCCACATCTGACAAATTAGCTATGGCGCGAGCATGCACATAACCAATACGTCCCGCTCCAAATAGTCCAATATTCATATCAAGTATCCAGTTGAGGTTGTTTGTCACCCAGTAAGCTGCGCATTACGACTTTCGCAGCCTCGTAAACATTTTTCTCGGCGTTAGTCAGTATTGTAACTCGATCAAATAACTCTGGGTCTTCACTCAGTACTCGCCGAAGCCCTTGACCAAAAGCCATGCGCACTTCAGTACCGACATTGAATTTAACAACCAATGATTCCATCGCCATTCTCTGACGGATCTCTATAGGGATTCCAGATCCGCCATGCACTACCAAGGGAATTTTACTGACAGCTTTGATTTTAGCCAAACGATCAAAATCTATAACAGCCGCCTTAGTCTGATGAAGATGTACATTGCCAATCGATATAGCCATTGCATCCGCACCACTTTCCTCAGAAAATCTACGAGCTTCTTCAGGGTTTGTCCCTGAGGAATTTGCGCCATCAGCATAACCTACGTAGCCTACTTCGCCTTCAACCGAAACGCCTGCAGCTTTAGCTCTTGCAACAATCTTGGCCGTGCATTCAATATTGTCATCAATAGGCATTTTCGAGCCATCAAACATGACGGAGGAAAAACCCAAATCAATAGCCTCAAAACACTCATCTATTTCATAGCCATGATCGAGATGTGCAACTACTGGCACACTAGCATGCTCTGCAAGATGGCGAAACATTTTCGCCAACACCGGCAGTGGCGTGTTTTCACGGCAACCGGGACCTGCTTGTAAAATGACAGGGACTCTCACCTCTTCGGCGGCTCGGACATAAGCACGTGCATCTTCCCAGCCCAGCACAACCAACCCAGCCACACCATAGCCATGCTGATTGGCAGGCTTCAAAACGTCGCTCAACGACACTAAGCTCATGTGTTATTTCCTCTTGCGAACAACTATCAAAGCACTAAAAAGTACAGCGTTAAATACCGTTACTTAAATTTAGCGACCATATCTTTAATACCCGGAATGGTCTCAACTTGATAGGCGTGCTCTGGCTGGAAGTACTGCGTCAATGAACGCTGACTTTGTCCTCCCAGAATAGTGAAGTAATACATTTCATAACCTGGCGCTGCAACACAGGGATGATAACCGCCATCAATCAACAACGTGGAACCATCAACAATGTGGTATGCCTCGCCAATATCATCGCCCTCTTTTTGCAGCAATTGCATGCCAAAACCATTGTTTGGACGAAAGCGGAAATTATAGGTTTCGTCGTGACGTGTTTCTTTGCCAGTGCGATCGGTATCATGCTTATGAGAAGGGAAACCTGACCAGCCACCAGCGCCCACGGTAAACAATTCAGATACTAATAAGCGTCCCACTTTATCGTGATACTTGGTACCAAAAATATGTTTGATCTTACGATGGGTTTTAGTATCGTCCGAACCATATTGTATTTTGTCGATGTCATTCTGACGCACGGCGAAAGGCTCGAGCACTTGATCATATTTAGCACCAGCAACAAAAACTTCTGCCGATTCTGACATGCAAACAAACTCAGCCTTGGCCCCAGAAGGAATGTAAGCCCCCTCAGGTTCACCGTCCCAAACATCGATAGTACGGCGACCAATATCTTTCATCGCCACCCCTTCACACATTACATCGACATTACCCGTAGCTGGAACAATCGCTGTTTCGTAACCCGGTGTTTGATAGGAAAAGCAGTCGCCTTTTTTCAACTTTACTATGTTGAAATAGTTTAGAGGAACGCGGTCATTGTCCTCAGTAACAATGGCTTGGTTTTGATTGTCAAACGGTGGTATGTGCATAGTAATTCCTATTCCACACTGCTTAAGCAGCGGTATGTGTTGCTAAAAACTCTTTCAATGTTGCTTGATCCGGCATGGCAACCGAACACCCAACCTTTGAAACGACGATGGCTGCACAAGCAGAACCACGAAGTACCGCCGTTCTAAGGTCCAAACCTTCTACTAACGAATGTAAAAAACCACCCATAAAAGCGTCTCCTGCACCTACAGGTTTTAGTGCTTCAACGGCATAAATACCGGTTTGAACTTCGCCTCCTGGATAAAATGATCGCGCGCCTTCAGCACCCATTTTATAAATAGCTAACTTGCCAGCATGTTGAGCAAATTCCTGTGCGGATGCCAAACCAAGGTCTTTATCACCCGCCATAACACCAAATTCATCATCGTTACCGACAATGATCTCGCACAAATCTGCAAACTCTTGGTAGGTACTAGCAGCGTATTCAGCGGATGACCAAGAGTAGGGACGATAATCCATGTCAAATACCCGCACTAAACCCAGCTCACCAGCTTTTTCTAATGCGTAACGGGTAGCACTTCTCGAAGGTTCTTCCGCTAACAGTGTTCCGGTATAAACGAGTGCATCGTACTGACTCATATCAATGGCATCGACGTCGGACCAACTCATCATAAAATCGGCGGCACCATTGCGATAAAGAACTCCCTGATGGTCGATAACTCTGCTTTCAGTCACCGCTAACGACGTTCGATACTCACCCGCCACCGAACTCACATACTGTGTGTCGACACCAAATTCGCGAAGTTTATTAACGCAAAAACGACCAATCGCGTCATCGGATACAGAGGTAAGTAAACTAGTGCTGCAACCATGGCGAGCTAACGCTACCGCTATGTTTGCCGAAGAACCGCCCAAATGAGCAACCATACGTTCGGCATTTTCTGTTTTAGTACCGGGGGGATCGGGGTAAAGATCCATCCCAGCGCGGCCAAGCACTAAAAAGCGCTTTCCTTTTAATTTCTCAACGTAATCGTTCATCATATGCCCCGGCGCTGCTTTGAACGGCCAATCTCAGCTTTCTCGCGAGCACTGTGGACATCATCGCTTTCAGAAACACCCGGCATGCCTACTTCCCACCACGTATGGCCTTCCTGCGTCCAGCCAATATGAGGGTCCACTGTAATCGTTATCACCGTGGTTCGATCAGCCGCTTTAGCGCGTTTAAACGCTTCCCGAAGCTCAATCATATTAGCAACAGACTCAGCAATCGCACCCTGTGACCGCGCATGGGCGGCAAAATCTACCGAGAAGGGCTCCACCTCGATATTGCAATCGCTAATTAGATTATTAAACGATTTATTCCCCGTGTTGTTCTGTAGTTTGTTGATAACGGCAAAACCACCGTTATCACACACCAACACGATCATTTTTTTAGCGGTCAACACCGATGAATAAATATCAGAATTCATTAACATATATGAGCCATCACCAAGGAACACGATCGTGTCTTGATCAGGCTCTTTTTCACTCTGGGCAATGCGTGCACCCCAGCCCCCGGCAACTTCATAACCCATACACGAGAAACCAAATTCTACATCCACCGTCCCTAAAGCTTTAGTCCGCCAATTGGCAGTGACCTCAGCAGGCAAACCACCCGCCGCAGCTAACACTCGGTCATTGGGATCACAAAGATCGTTAACCGCACCAATCACCTGAGCATAAGAATTAGGTCGGCCGCCTTCCTTCATATTGGCATCCAAGTAAATATTCCAAGCATCTTGCTCGGCCTGAGCTCTTTCTAACCAGCTCGATGGAGACCGATAATCACCTAAACGTTGCTGTAGAGCAGCCAGTGTTAGCTTGGCGTCACCAACCACCGGCAGAGAGCGATGTTTAGCTGCATCGTGGCGCGCGGCATTAATCGAAACAAACTGGGCGTCACGTTGAAAAGCTGACCATGAGCCGGTAGTGAAATCTTGTAATCGTGTACCCACAGCAATAATGACATCAGCTTCAGCGGCCAAATTGTTAGCCGAATTTGACCCTGTAACACCAATAGGACCGCAGTTGAGCGGATTCTCAGCCAACATATTGGCGCGCCCGGCAATGGTTTCTACTACCGGAATCTGTAATGTCTCTGCAAAGCGTTGCAGCTCTTGTTCTGCCCGCGAATACTGAATGCCGCCACCGGCAATAATCAGTGGACGCTTAGCGCTATTGATGGCTGCAATAGCATCAGCCATCTCTTGAGCGTCTGGTGATTGGCGTCGAATACGGTGAACCTTTTTCTCAAAAAACTCGATAGGATAGTCATACACCCAGCCC
>CALBVI010000016.1 GCA_937969395.1 uncultured Spongiibacteraceae bacterium
CAGGGACAAATAAATGCTCTAGGTAATTAACCACCTCAACATCTGCTTTTTTAGCACGCTCTTCCACGTCCTTTTCATTACCTGTTACAGCTGCAGGAATAAAAACAGTGCCATCATCGGCAATACCACCAGAGCGCTGCCACAGCGGTGCGGAAGCACCTTCAGCTTGTGCTATTTCGACCCAGTTCATTTTCATCCACCCCTTTCAATTGACAATAATTTATTATAAAAAAACCTGCGACATCATTTAATGTCACAGGTTTTTATTACTGCTTTGTACTAATAGTAACAAAAGCCTAAAAGCTAATTATCTAATAATACAAAAACAACTAACCATTTACTTTAATAGGCTGATATCGACCTGTTTGTCTGCATGATAAGACGATCTCACCATCGGTCCGCTAGCAACGGATTTGAAGCCTAACTCATCGGCAATGCGACCAAACTCATCAAACTCTTCTGGCGTTACAAATCGCTCTACCGCTAAGTGTTCTCGGCTTGGCTGTAAATATTGGCCCATAGTGATCATATCGATATTATGTTCGCGCATGTCTTTCATCACTTGAATGAGTTCTTCTCGCGTTTCACCTAAACCCAACATCAGGCCTGATTTCGTCAACACATCAGGTCGACGCTCTTTATATTTTTTCAATAAATCTAACGACCATTGGTAATCAGAACCAGGACGAATTTTTTTATACAAACTCGGTACTGACTCAAGATTATGATTAAATACATCAGGCGCTTCATCGGCCAAAATATCGATGGCAATATCCATTCTGCCGCGGAAGTCTGGTACTAATATTTCAATTTTAATCTCAGGGCTTTGAGCTCGCGTTTCACGAATACACTGTGCAAAATGCTCAGCACCGCCGTCACGTAGATCATCACGATCGACCGATGTGACAACAACGTATTTCAAACCCATATCTGCAATAGCAGCCGCTAATTCACGCGGCTCATCTTCTTTCAAAGCATTAGGCCGACCATGAGCAACATCGCAGAAAGGGCAGCGACGAGTACAAATCTCCCCCATGATCATGAACGTAGCTGTACCACCGCTAAAACATTCACCTAAGTTAGGGCACTGCGCCTCTTCACAAACAGAAGCCAATTTATGCTTACGAAGCTTCTTCTTGATATTATCAACTTCAGGACCCGCAGGCATTTTCACTCTAATCCAAGCGGGCTTTTTAGGCATCTCAACCGTCGGAATAACCTTCACTGGTATGCGAGCGACTTTATCAGCACCTCGTAACTTTTCACCCTGTACGACTTTTTTCATTCCAGGTTTGGCAGCTTTAGGGTCAACCGTTGAAACGGTACTCGGGGTATCACTCATTATGGTATCTCTTGCAAATAAGGCTTGTTGCTTTCACTGCTTATTAGATTCACAGTAAAGCTGATCTAATAGGGCAAGTTACTATCAATTATAATATGGTCGGCATTATACCCGAGTTCAGCGGCTATTTGTTCGGCAAGTTTTGTCCCTATTACCTCTACGGTTGGCGTATCACTGCGCTGTAAGGCAATGCTGGTAACTTCCATATCAATATAACCACAGGGGTTAATCCGCTGAAAAGGCTCCATATCCATATCAACATTTAAACTCAGGCCATGGAAACTACAACCTCGTCTTACCCGTAGACCCAGCTGGGCGATTTTAGCACCAGTGGCTGCAGGCTCAATATAAACACCGGGGGCATCTGGTCGCGGCGCGGCTTTAATAGCTAAGTCCGCCAACACACTCACAATCTTCTGCTCCATTAAGGTCACTAGTTCACGCACACCAATTTGACCTCGTTTGAGATCAATCAGTAAATAGGCCACCAATTGACCCGGTCCGTGGTAAGTCACCTGACCGCCACGATCAGCCTGTACAACAGGGATATCACCGGTGCTTATCAAGTGCTCAGGCTTACCTGCCTGTCCTTGAGTAAAAACAGGCTTATGCTCTAATAACCAAATTTCATCATCGGTAGCTGCATCGCGCTCATTGGTAAACCGCTGCATCGCCTCCCAGACAGGCGTGTATTCCGCGACGCCAAGCTGGCGAATACGCAATTTTCTATCTGGAGTGTTAATAACTGGGGAGGATGAATCAGCAGACAAGATCACAGCACCCTATTCGAAGAGAGGTTTATTTATTGAAGCAGCTCTTTTATTAAGGAGCCGTTTATTAAATGGCTCCTTAATTAAAGAACCATTTTGACGCGACCTGTTGCTTTTAGGTCACTAAAAATAGCCGCTAATTGCTCTTCACCTGTCGCCGTTATCATCACTGTAATTGAGACAAAGGTGCCCTTACCACTCGCTCTTAGCGATACCTGCGATTCAGTAATATCACCGGCATGTTTAGTCATCACCTCAATAACCACAGATTGAAAATCCTCAGTATGATGACCTATAACTTTAATAGGATAATCACAGGGAAACTCAATTTTAGGGGCTTCACCCTCGGCGACCACATTGCCACTTGAATTGATTAACTCGGACATTTCTATTTATACACTGAATAATTGGCTAAAAAATAACGCAACGAAGTCCCACAGACGTTTAAATACCCCACCCTGTTCAATCGATTGCAGCGCAACTAAAGGCTCACGTAATAATTCTTCACCATTTAAGCTTATGACCATCTCGCCATATTCCTTACCTTTGGTGACCGGCGCTTTAACTACCTCATCCAAATTCATAACAGCTTTGAGGTTGTCCTGTTGACCGCGGGGAATGGTTAAATGAATTTCACGTTCCACCCCTAATTTAAGCTGCCCCTCTGTGCCTGCCCATACTCTGCTTTCAGTTAGTTCAGTACCGGCAGTATAAAGTTCATGTGTTTCGAAATACCGGAAGCCGTAAGAAAGTAACTTTTGAGTTTCAATTTCCCGGGCAGATTGACTGCTGGCGCCCATAACCACTGAAATAAGACGCATGCCATTTTTTTCAGCAGAAGAAACTAAACAATATCCCGCCTCTTCAGTGTGGCCTGTTTTTAAACCATCAACACTGTCATCTTTCCACAGCAGTCGATTGCGGTTAGTTTGACGAATATTGTTGTAGGTGAAATCTGGCTCGCTATAAAGCGCGTATTCATCGGGAAATTTTAAAATTCCCTGCGCCAATGTAGCCAAATCTCTCGCTGTCGTATAGTGGTCAGCATGGGGTAAGCCATGGGCATTCACAAAGTGCGTGTTATTCATACCCAGTATTTGCGCATGCTGATTCATCACTTCAGCAAAAGCGCCTTCACTTCCTGCCAAATGTTCTGCTACCGCAACACTGGCATCATTACCTGAGGAGATAACAATCCCCATATGTAAATCATGTAGATTGACCTGCTTACCAACCTCAATCCACATCAACGAAGAACCGGCAAATACGGGGTTTTGCGCCCAGGCATTTTTACTGATATTAACCATATCATCATTGCTAACATTGCCCTGTGACAATTCATAAGACAATACATAGCTGGTCATTAACTTAGTGAGACTGGCTGGTGGTAAACGCTCATCGGCATTGTGCTCAACAATCACTTTGCCACTGTTAGCATCAATCAATAAATAGCCGCTAGCAGAAACGCTGGGCGGAGAAGGGATAATCGCAGGCGCTGCATAAGTCCATTGACCTAAACTGCTACAAGCAATAACAAAAAGTATCTTAAGTGATATCTTCAGGTTAAAAGTTTTTTTGAACGTCTTTTTGAACATCATTTTGAGCATAGTTTTTACAACATTATTGATAATAAATGTACAGTGTTAGCAGTGATGCAAATGGTAACGGATGTGGTCGCTAAAACAAAGTTATAAGCACCTTTTAGCACAATAGGATAATTGCACACAGGCGATTGCCATAGCAGCCGCTAAGGAGACTCTTCAACAATGATCCGCGGCTGTCCCTTACCTAAAGTTTGTAGCTGTTCACTGACTCGATTAGCTTCATTCAATTGTGTTATTGGCCCGACTTGCACACGGTAAAACACCTCACTAGCACTAGCCGAATCCGCGCTAGACCTAACCAATACATTTTGATTTAAAGTCGCACTTAACTCCGCTTTCATCGCATTAGCTGAGGCCAAGTTTTTAAAAGCGCCCACCTGCAAAAAATAACGCTCTTCGGACTTTTGAACATATTGTTCTGAAGTGCTGACACTGGTATCAATCGCCTCTACTCGCACTCTGGCAGTGCCCTGTTTGTCGTAACCTAATTTCACTGCGGCAGCATACGAT
>CALBVI010000017.1 GCA_937969395.1 uncultured Spongiibacteraceae bacterium
AGAAAACTTTTCCACTGTTTCTCTAACATTTTTACGCCGTCTTACACCTGCGGTATCAATCAAGGTATAAGGTTCGCCTTCACGCTCGTAATTAATATAGATACTATCGCGCGTGGTTCCTGGTTGATCGTATACAACGACTCTTTCTTCGCCTAACAAACGATTAACAAGCGTTGATTTACCAACATTAGGGCGGCCAACAATCGCTATTTTAGTGCCGTGCGATTCTTGTTCGTGCTCTAAAAACTCATCGCCAGTAAAGCATTCAAACATTTCTTCCAATAATACGCGCACACCTTTACCGTGAGTCGCCGTCATAGGATAAATCTGCTTAATACCTAGCTGATAAAAATCAGCCATTGCAATATCAGGATTTACCCCATCAATTTTATTCGCAATATAAAACACCGGTTTGGAAGACTGACGTAGTTTATGCGCTAGCGCTTCATCACCTGCGGTTAAACCTGCACGCGCGTCACAGAGAAAAAAGACCGCATCGGCTTCATCAACAGCTTGCATTGACTGCTGAGCCATTGCCGCATCAATACCGTGCTCATCGCCAGTTATGCCACCAGTATCAATGACCATAAAGCGGCGGTCACCGAACTTAGCTTCGCCGTATTTACGATCACGGGTTAAGCCTGGTAAGTTTGCCACCAAGGCATCACGCGATTTAGTTAGTCGATTAAACAATGTCGATTTACCAACATTAGGACGACCAACTAAAGCAATAACAGGAATCATAAAACAACCAAATAAAAACTATTTACAAAAACTAATAAAGGCGTTTAAAACGCCTTTATTAAAAAGAACCTACCTAACGACAGCTCAGCGGTGAACGCTGTGAGCTGTTAAAACGTATCGTTATTCAAGCTTATAAGCAGCGAGTTCACCACTGTTGCCATAGGCAATCACCATACCATCAGCAATTAACAAATCGGCTCTAATACCATCGCGGTCTAAACGAGTACGGGCAACCATATGACCATCAACTTGTGACAATGCATGGATATAACCATCAAAATCACCCACTAACACATAACTACCTAATGTTACCGAGCCACTTAATTTACGTCTTGCTAATATGGTTTGCGCCCAGCGAACATCGCGGCCATTTTTCTCATAAGCGGTAACACTGCCGTCTTGCCCTGCGACATAAATATTACCAAAGCCTTCCGACATAGCCACATGGCTAGAAGCGTCATTAGCCCACAATCTATTGCCAGAACTTGGATCAATCGCAACAATCTGACCCTGATAGCTAACCGCATAGAGCAGGCCATCTAACAGTAATAACTTTCCATCAATGTCTACAATGCGCTCAATTTCAGAATTGCCTTTAGGGATTGCAACACGAGCACTCCACTGCACAGCACCTGTCTCAGCATCAAAACTAATCACACTGCCATTAGCGAAACCCGTTATAACACTGCCACGCAATACCACTGGCGTGCTTGTACCGCGGATAGTTAACACCGGCACAGTATTACGATAAGACCAAAGGCGTGAACCGTCCTCACGATTAAGACCGATCAATTGACCATCTAAGGTTTGAACAAAAACGCGACTGGCATCAGCTTGCGGCGGGGCTAAAACTTCGCCACCGACATTAACAATCCACTGCTGTTCTCCGGTGTTTTTATCTAAGCTAATCACTTCGCCAGCAGAACCGCCGAGTAATATCGATGTATCACTAACACCTACAGCGCCAAACAGCACCTGATCTAATTCTACGTCCCAGATCAAATCACCATCAGCTAACCGACGCCGCTCAACAGTGCCATCGGTAGCGGCAACATAAATGTCATCACCATCAATCGCAGGCGTCAATCGATTAAAAATATCACCTTGACCGTCGCCAACCGAAACATTCCAAACTTCATCAAATTTTCGCTCTGCGTCAAAATCGATTAGCTCAGCAGGCTCTAGATCTTCATCATCAAAAGAACTACAACCAGTAACAATAACCAGTAGTAAGACTAACCAAGATCTCAATAAAAATTTCAATTACGCATCTCCTGCGTCAGCTAATTGGCTCTTAAGCTGCTGCATTTTAAGATCTAAAACATTGTTGTTGGTAGCACCGATTGCCTGCCCTTGCTCTAAAGCTGCTTGGTAAGCAATATTCGCTTTCTCAAGATCACCTTGAGCGCTGTATATATCACCACGCACTTCTTCAAAAGAAGCCGCATAACCTGAACTATCAGTCTCTAATAAGCTTAACGCATCATCATAATTTTCTTGCGCATAGAGCACTCGCGCCAGACGTAACGTCGCTTGTATTTTCATTTCAGCAGCGGCATCACCGTCTAATATCCAGCGTAGCTCCTGTTCTGCCCGACTCAACTCATTATTACTAACTGCAAATTTAGCTTTATATAAAGCACCAAATTGCGCGTAAATAGAACCGGCATAATCTTCTTTCAACTTCTCAGCCAAATGAT
Source organism: uncultured Spongiibacteraceae bacterium (assembly GCA_937969395.1). GTDB lineage: Bacteria > Pseudomonadota > Gammaproteobacteria > Pseudomonadales > Dasaniaceae > Oceanicoccus. The sequence continues at coordinate 2,445 of CALBVI010000017.1, forward strand.
TAGCGGTTGTACGCTGCGTTGAGCTCATTACACCATTAGTCCCTGCTGCAGCGACTAATAAGTCCTGATAAAGACCGGACGCCTCCTCCATAGTGGCTTGCTTTTGGTCTTGCCAAAATTCCCAGCCAAAAACCGCAATCAATGCCACCGCAATACTGGCCATTAAAGAAGTGCCATTTTCGCCCCACCAATTCTTCAGCGTTTCGATTTGTTCTTCGTCGGTTTGATTGATTTCAGCCATAATAATATTCTCTAACAATTGTTATATTTTACGATTATTGATTTTCAAATCACTTATCAGTGAAAATTTAATGCCTATTAAACGCTTCAGCGAGTAAATCAGCCAAGTCATCAACAGCTATTGTCTGCTGTTCACGCTCTTGTCGCAGCCATTTCACATTAATCAGCCCTTGCTCAGCTTCGTCATCGCCAAGAATTAAGGCGATTTCAGCGCCACTGTCATTGGCTTTTTTAAACTGACGCTTAAACTTACCGCCACCGCAGTGCTTCATCAGCTTTAACGTCGGCAATGCTGTACGAATATGCTCACTCACCGCAACGGAGGCTAATTGTGCCTTATCGCCAGCCACAACAAAATACACATCGGGATTATTATTTAAATCTTCTGGAATTTGTCCGGTTTCTTGCAGTAATAAACAAAGCCGCTCAATCCCCATCGCAAAGCCAATAGCCGGTGAAGGCTTACCACCCAACTGCTCTATTAGGCCGTCATAACGACCACCGGCACACACTGTACCCTGAGCACCCAGCTGATCCGTAACCCACTCAAAGACGGTTTTGCTGTAATAGTCTAACCCGCGAACCAGCTTAGGATTTACTTGATAACTAATACCTGCCGCATCAAGTTGCTGCTTTAACTGTTCAAAATCATTGCGAGACTCATCGTCAAGGTAATCTAACAAGCTAGGCGCATTTTCTAAAATAGTCTGGGTCTGCGCATTTTTGCTGTCCAGAATCCGCAGTGGATTAGAGTCTAAACGACGCTGACTATCTTCATCTAACTGGTCAATGTATTGATTTAAGTATTCAACCAAAGCGGCGCGATAATTAGCCCGGGCTTCTGAGCTACCAATGCTATTCAGCTCTAACTTTACATAAGGCATTAAACCTAATTGCTGCCAGAGGCGCGCGGTAATGATAATCAATTCAGCATCAATATCAGGCGTCGCCACACCAAAACTCTCTACACCGATTTGATGAAACTGACGCAAGCGACCTTTTTGTGGACGCTCATAGCGAAACATAGGACCGGCATACCACAATCGCTGTATTTGCTGATTATCTAACAAACCATTCTGTAAACAAGCTCGCACACAGCAGGCGGTACCTTCAGGTCGCAACGTTAAACTCTCACCGTTACGATCATCAAAGGTGTACATCTCTTTTTCAACGATATCGGTAACTTCACCAATCGAACGCTTAAATAATTCCGTTTGTTCCAAAATAGGAAAACGAATTTCATTGTAACTATACTGGCTTAGGACATCACTGACTGTACGCTCTAAGTATTGCCACAAAGAGGAGTCGACAGGCAGTAAATCGTTCATGCCACGGATAGATTGAATTTTTGCCAAAATTTATTCCACTTACTAAAACTGTATAAAATTAAAACTCGCTAAAATATTTTCTTTACGCTTGCTTGGTAATAATACTTTCTTCGGCCTTTTCTTTAGCCGCAACCTTATCTCTGATCATCGTTTCTAAATGGTCGACTAAGTTTTCTTTGCCCACTTTATGATGTTTTTCACCATCAATATAAATAAGATGTTGCGGTGTTCCACCCGTCAAACCAATATCAGCTTCTTTTGCTTCACCGGGGCCATTAACAATACAACCGATGACTGCGACATCTAATGGCGTAGTAATATCTTCGACTCTGCTTTCTAAGTCGTTCATGGTTTTAACCACATCGAAATTTTGTCGAGAACAACTGGGGCAGGCAATAAAATTAATACCTTTACTGCGAAGTCTAAGACTCTTTAAAATTTCGTAGCCCACTTTTACTTCTTCGACCGGATCGGCTGCCAGCGAAATACGAATCGTATCGCCAATGCCATCCATCAATAACATGCCCAAACCAACCGACGATTTTACCGTACCACCGCGCAAACCACCGGCCTCAGTAATACCTAAGTGCAGAGGCTGTTCAATTTGAGTCGCTATTTTTCGATAAGCCTCAACCGCCATAAAAATACCGGAGGCTTTGACACTTAATTTAAAATCCTGAAAATCTAATTTATCAAGAATATCAATATGACGCATTGCTGATTCAACTAAGGCATCGGGAGTTGGCTCGCCATATTTACGCTGTAAGTCTTTTTCTAATGAACCCGCATTTACGCCAATTCTGATAGGGATATTGTTCGCTTTGGCAGCATCGACAACCGCCCGCACTTTTTCATCTTTGCCGATATTACCCGGATTGATACGCAAACAATCAACGCCATATTCAGCAACTTTCAAAGCAATTTTATAATCGAAATGAATATCCGCTACTAGCGGTACATTAACCTGCTGACGAATTTTCTTAAACGCTTCTGCCGCTTCCATCGTTGGCACAGAGACTCTGACAATATCAGCGCAAACATCTTCTAAGCGCTTAATTTGCGCAACCGTAGCCGCCACATCACAGGTATCAGTGTTCGTCATACTCTGAACTGAGATTGGCGCATCACCACCAACAGCGACATCGCCAACAAAAATTTGACGAGACTTGCGACGAACAATGGGGGATTCCATTTGCATGATCTAAGACCTATCTACCACTAATCGTGCAGAATTATTACTGCGATTAACATTAATCTCAACCGGCTCACCGTTATGACTCAAGGTCACGCCTGGTGCATAGCCTAACAAAATCGAAAACGGGGCTTGTCCACTTAAAGTCAAACTATCTTCTGCTCTTTTTAGCGCGGAAAATATTAATTGATCGTCACTATCTTTAACTTCAACCCAGCAATCTTTTTCAAACAAAAAAGTCAATAAATCTTCTTTTTTATCCGATCCTTCTGTAGCGCCCAAACCCACTCTAAAATTATCATCTGCAACGGCCATCACATTATTAGCAGGAACGCTGTCGGTGTTTGTTATTTCAACAGATTTATTCACTAGCTCTAAATTTGCAGTCACATCAGAAACAGCGTCTATGCTGGAACGGTCTTCAGAGTTAATTTGGGCATTACGTGCAACAATAACAACATTGTCATTCTGATCAATAATGACTTTATCACTCGTAACAGGAGCGACAGTAGTATCATCAACAGCAGTATTACTTGAACGCCACAAAAAAAACAAAATAACGATTGAAGCCGCTAAAAACCAATATTTAACAGTGTTGCCCTGAGGTACTTTTTTTCTATACGAAGCGTCTTTTTTAGCGTCAACATTAACCGGTTCAACCCGCAATTTCATGTAGCGCGCTATAACAAGTTCCGAATCTAACTCCATTAATTTGGCATAGGATCTCATGTAGCCCTTACAAAAAACTTCAGCCGAGAAGACAGCGTAATTATTACTTTCAAGAGCCTCAACTTGATTGGCTAGGATATGTAGTTTATCGGCGACTTCACGATAACTAAGCCCTGTTTTTAACCTTGCATCTCGAAGCATCTCACCAGCAGTTTCAACGTTAGCTTCAACATCAACAGGAGAGTCATCACCATTCACTAGAGGACTATCTAAAACTTCCTCTTGCTTACTCATTACCAAATACCTTTTGGTATTCAATGTATTCTTTCGATACCGGATACAGGTTTTTCAGAGCCAAACTATAGCTAGACAAGGCATTACTATTATTAAATTTATCGGCTAAGCGAATACCTAACCACAGTGCACGAGCAGGCTGTTGCTTGGTACTTCTACGGTAAACATCATAATATTGTTGTGCTGTCACATAATCTTCTAGCAAAAAATAAGCATTAGCCAGCTCGAAAGCCAGAGCGTGATCGTTTCTATTCATCAAATAGGCACGGCGATATTGATCACGAGCCTCTTCGTACTTTCCTAACAAGGTATAACAGCGACCTAAGCTAATAAATGCAGCTAGCCTTTGTGAATAAAGCGTGTCTTCAACAACTAATTCTAATTGTTTAGCTGCCTCACTATAACGCTGCAATTGAAACAAAAAAGCACCGTAATTATTGCGTACACGCGAGGCATTACCGTTCAGCGCTAATGATTTTTTATAGTTTTCTTCAGCAAATTCAAATTCGCCGGTATTTTGAAAAACTAATGCCAATGCTTCGTAGCTCTCGGCATTATCATCATCAAGTTCAAGCGCTACTTTCAAATGCCGCTTAGCAGCATTCCAATTACCTTCACGAATATAAGTACGTGCTAACTGAACAGAAACTTCTAATGCTTTGGCGTCGTCCGCCTTATCAATCATGCTACCGCTCTCGGTCGTGACACAGCCCGAAATGACTAATAATAAAGATAGTATTACGACCAGAAAAGAAGGCTTTTTATTGCTGTCCAACATACTTAGCTCCGCTTTATCATTCGATAATGTTTACTGCTTGCACTTGATTATAGTTGGCTTTATGTCTTTCACTACGTTTTGTTCGATCAGCCACTTGGCCAATCAATTGACCGCATGCCGCGTCAATATCATCACCACGGGTACTGCGAACAGTCGTCACGATGTTTGAATTACTTAAAACCTGCCAAAAGCGATCAACGGCTCTTTTACTGGGCCTTTCATAATCCGATAACGGAAACGGATTAAACGGGATTAAATTAATTTTACAAGGAAAGTCTTTTAACAACCGCGCCAATGCATGCGCCTGTTCAGGACTATCATTAACACCCGCAATTAAGGTGTATTCAACGGTAGTTACTCGGTGAGTATCTGACTGTTTGTCCCAATAACGGGTACAAGCCGCCAACAACTCTGCAATAGGGTAACGTTTATTAATCGGCACTAGCTGATTGCGTAATTCATCATCTGCCGCATGTAACGAAATTGCTAATGAGACGGAAGAAACATCCCCTAGGCGATCAAGTGCAGGCACAACGCCAGAGGTACTCAATGTTACTCGGCGTTTAGAAATACCATAACCAAAATCATCAAGCATTAAACTCATTGCATCGACAACATTATCAAAATTCAATAATGGCTCGCCCATACCCATCATTACAACATTGGTAATAATTTTTTTATTGGTTGACGGAAATGCATCGTAAGATTTAATCGCCAACCAAACTTGGCCGATAATTTCAGCAACGGTTAAATCACGCTGAAAACCCTGTTTGCCTGTTGAGCAAAAGCTACAATCTAAACTACAGCCGACTTGCGAAGAAACACATAAAGTCCCGCGATCACCATCGGGAATAAGCACCGTCTCAACTAAGCTACCACTAGTCACTTTAACAGCCCATTTACGGGTGCCATCTTTGGAGGTTTTTTCAGTGACTACTTCAGGTGGACGAATTTCCGCACACTCTTTGAGCTGAGCACGAAAATTTTTGCTGATATTAGTCATCTCGTCGAAATCATCAACACCATGATGATGAATCCACTTTAATAACTGCTGTGCGCGAAAAGACTTCTCACCCAATGAGAGGCAAAAAGCTTCCATTTTTTCACGCGAAAGCCCCAGCAGATTTGTTTTCTCTACTGGGGCTTGCGTTGTAGCATGTTGTTCAGACGTTTCAGTAGTCACTCATCAACCATTTATGCGCGGTCGCACAATTCGCTAGCAGCAAAAAAGTAAGCAATTTCGCGGGCAGCCGATTCAGGTGCATCGGAACCGTGGACAGCATTTGCATCAATAGACTCTGCGAAATCAGCACGAATAGTACCCGCATCAGCTTCTTGAGGATTAGTCGCGCCCATTAACTCACGATTTTTAGCAACTGCATTTTCACCTTCAAGTACCTGAACCATAACAGGGCCAGAAGTCATAAAAGCAATCAAAGCAGGGAAAAAAGGACGACCTTTATGCTCAGCATAAAAACCTTCCGCCTGCTCATCACTCAACTGCAGCATTTTAGAAGCAACAATACTTAAACCATTCTTCTCAAAACGACTGTAAATCTCACCAATCACGTTTTTTGCGACTGCGTCAGGCTTAACGATCGAGAAAGTGCGTTCAATTGCCATTTTTTAACTCCAAATATTAATATTACCTTTGCCGGTAATAGGATAAAGATTGTTTGATTAGGTTCCGTGCTAGCCAGCACTTTTTGCCAATAGGCCGCCAGTAGCTGAAAACTAAGCATAAATTTTGAAGCGCGCATTATACGCGTCTTTCAGGCAAATAAGTATGAAATTCACTTATTCCGAAAGGGGATTTTGTTGATAATACGAACCAGAGAACAAACTACTCTTCGCCAAACAGCTGACGTCAGGCCTATTAGCGATTATGCGGCAAGCATAGCCTTGGCAATCGCTTGAATTTTAGACACAATTGCTCGCAAACCATTACCTCTAGTCGGGCTCAAATGGCGCTCTAGATCGAGCCCCTGAAAGTAGCCATCAACATCAAAAGCAACAATTTCACTGGCAGTTTTACCGTTATAAGCGGCCATCACTAAGCAAAGTAGCCCTCGAACGATAACCGCATCACTATCAACGA
>CALBVI010000018.1 GCA_937969395.1 uncultured Spongiibacteraceae bacterium
AATTTGCTGACCGGTAACAGGTATAGTTTCAAGTGAGGCTGATTCAGGCCCTGCCGCGGTAAATAGTGCACCTCCTGATTCAATATAATCATTTAATGCTGCACTCAATGTCGAATTAATACTGCCGATATCATCGATCAACAACCATGAGTAACGCTGCAGAGTACGGGGATCAAAATCAGCTAAGGAAACTGCTTCGACACGGTAGCCAGCTCCCTGTTGACGGCTGCCTATACTCGACATGGCGGCGGATAAATACCTTGCTGCGGGCGAAAAAGGATTACTGGTCAACAGCAATACCGGCTCCGCCGGTAAACGGTCGGTAACGAAAAAATATTGATTGTCTGCGATTAATTGATCATCAACAATCAATTCAATGCTTACTGCATTTAATGCAGGTTTATAATCTAATGCAGGAATAAAAACACTGCCCCGCCCATCACTAGGCACCGACACCGTTGCAGTTGCCTGCGTCTCGCCATCAATAGACACCTTAACTGTAATATCTTGTTGCGGTGTATCAAACCCACGTACAGTAACTCTCAGGCCATGCTCTTCTTCGTGAACACTATCGACAGTCCAATTTGTAAACGCACTGCGCATCACCGGATAAAAATTAAAAGTAAGCTGCGCTGCTTGTGGTAAATCTGGAATCATATCGGCATAGCGATCAGCTAATGATGATTGCTGTAGATCACTAATAATATGTAATTGATAGTCGAGCGGCTTGCTCCAATCAAGCCGAGACAGCTCAGCCATTAAAGCACCATTATCAGCGAAAACAGGTTCAGGCTGGAGATTGTTCACCGCTGCTATTGATTGCGAATGAATTGATGAGCTTTCTTCAAGTAGTTTTAGATTAGGTCCAAATTGATAAAGCTGAATTAAATCACTGCCGTCAACAGCATTAATAATAGCTTTAGCTTGATCCTTTGCGTCATTAAAAATCTCCGCATTCATCATTGAGGCACTAGTATCAATAATTATTATATGCAAACGTTGATCTTTCGTTATGACCAGCGGCTCAGAAGATTCAAAAATGGGCTGACAGAACGTTAAGACTAACAGCAGTAATAACAGCAATCTTAAAATCATCAAAATGATATGACGCAATTTTTTACGGACATGCACACGTTTCTGGCTTGCAGCGAGAAACATCGTTGAAGCAAAAGACTCCCGCTCAGGATTATCTGTTTGCAAACGGTGCAACCAAAAAGGCAGCACTAGTAAGCCTAAGCCTACGAGAAAAAAGGGAACTAACAAGCTCATCGACGCTGCCTAAATTGTAAGTATTGACGTAAAGCTTTATCTAACGGCTCCGATGAATCCAGTAATACGTGGTGCGCATTCATCGCAGCTGCTGTCTCTTTAATTTTATTGATATGTTCAGCTATACGCTGAGGATAGTGTTGCTCCATATAATCTGGGGAGACTTCTACCGCGCTGCCGGTTTCAGCATCTTCATATAGCGTAGAAGAATTAATTTTTGGTGCTATTTCTTGCGGATCAAGCACATGAAACAAAACCAAATCCTGCCCTTGTATTGATAACGGTCGAACCGCTTCTAGCAATTTTTCGGTATCGGTATAAAAGTCTGAAATAATAGCGACCATTCCCCGCTTCGCGCCTATCGCCATCATTTGTTTCATCGGCACATCAAAAACGGTACCACCCTGCACTTGCGCTGCATCAATGGCGTGCAGCACCGCATGTAATTGGCCACTTGCGGAGGATGGTTTACGGTAAGTACGCAGCGCATCATCAAATTGAATTAAACCAATGGCATCCATTTGTTTAGAAGCTAAATATGCCAAGCTTGCAGCTAGAAATTTACCGTAGCCCAATTTTGATACCGCAGCTCGTTCAGACTGGTAACCCATTGATGCACTGCTATCCATCAGCAACATTAACGGCGCACTGGTTTCACCCTTAAAGCGTTTTATATAAGTGCGGCCAGTACGGGAGTAAACATTCCAATCGACATAGCGTAAGTCGTCACCTTCGTTATAAGGGCTGTACTCTGCAAACTCCTGACTAAAACCAAAGCGTGGCGAGCGATGCAAACCCATAAGAACACCATCAACAACCATTCGAGCGACTAACTCGAGGCTTGAAAGACTCATCAATAAAGCGGGATCTAACAATCTGTTAGTCGCTTTTTGATGGCTGTTGCTTGCATTGTTAGCTTGAGTATCTGTCACAACTATTCGCCATTAATTAATATCTACGAAGATTAAATATGCTGATTGATTAAATCCGACAAGATATCATCGACGGTCACACCATCAGACTCAGCAAAATAATTCGGTAGTACTCGGTGTCTTAGAATAGGCGGCGCCATCACGGCAATATCTTCAGCGATAACATGGTAACGCCCCTGCAATAAAGCTCTTGCCTTGGCAGCCAAGGTCAATGACATCGTTGCGCGAACACTGGCCCCATGATTGATGTAACGTTTTACTTTGTCACTGGCTTTAGCGTCACTAGGTCTTGTTGCTCGCACCAAATCAACCGCTAATGAATTCATTTCTTGCGACACCGGAACTTGTCTCACCAGCCATTGAAATTGCAAAATTTCTTCAGCGCTAGTACAAACATCGATTTCAGGTGTATCGACACGGGTTGTGTAGCGGTTAACTACATCGAGCTCTTCATCGGCGCTTAAATAATCCAGCATGACGTTAAACAAAAATCGATCTAACTGAGCTTCCGGTAAGGGATAAGTCCCTTCTAATTCAATAGGGTTTTGCGTTGCTAGAACAAAGAATGGCTTGTCGAGCTGATGAATGGTGCCACGTACAGTTACAGTTTGTTCCTGCATCGCTTCCAATAACGCCGCCTGGGTTTTTGGTGGCGTACGATTAATTTCATCTGCCAGTAAGATATTGGCAAAAACAGGGCCAGGCACAAAACGCCACTGCCGCCCGTCAGCATTTTCCTCAATAATATCTGTGCCGGTCACATCGGTTGGCATAAGATCAGGGGTAAATTGAATACGATTAAAACTGAGTCCAAGCGATTGCGACAAGGTTTTTACCAATAAAGTTTTGGCCGTGCCCGGCATACCGGTAATCAAACAGTGGCCACCGACTAATAGAGTAATTAATAGCTGATTAACAACCTCATCCTGACCAACTACAGCTTTTCTAATTTGCAGTTGAATTTGCTCCATACGTTGATTAAATAATTCAACTAAAGCCGAAATTTCTGTGTCGCTATTTTCATTATTCATCGATAGATTCCCAATTCTATTGTTGTTTCATAAAATTTTTACTACTCTAATCCGCCATGGTTTTCAGCAGTAATTTTTGTGCAAGTTTATAATGCGGCGCAATATCTAGCGCATTCATCAAATGTAATTCTGCATCACTGCTCATTTCCAATTGGTAATAGGCATTTGCCAGACGATAATGTGCAGCTGCTTTATCCAGAGGATCAAGCGCCATCGCCACTTTATATTCAGTTAATGCACC
>CALBVI010000019.1 GCA_937969395.1 uncultured Spongiibacteraceae bacterium
TATACAACACCTGATACTCGCTCTAAGCTAATAATAGGTAGGCCTATTATTAAATTGACGTTAAACATGGCAACCATTGCTTTTGCTTTTTCATCAACTTTTTGTTCGAGATTATCCATTATCATGAACTTTTTATTATCAAGGACCATTTTTGATACAGTGTCCATAACCTCGTCTACAACACGTTCTTGTATTGTTTCAGGGAAACCTTGCGTAAATGGTAATTCATTGTTGACTAAAACATCTGATCGGTAATGGTTGATTCCTTTGTGAAATGAGTAGTGGTCAAAAATACCAAATGGCATTTCGACAAGTTTGAGCATGTCTCTAACTAACTTAGGTAAAAAGTCTTTTAGGCTTTCTTTGTTAACGCCGTAATTATTAACACCGTTGAGGATGTCATTTTTAAGTAATGTTGATTTAAGTGATTCTATATTTTCTTTTAAATCATTGTTTGCTAAATATAGCTCCCTACTTTTTTCCTCAAGGACTTGCTCTGCTTTTTTTCTTGCTAATCTTTCACGCTTAAATGCGGCTTCAATATCCATAATTTCACCGGCTAATTATTGTTTTGTGATACGCAGTAAGCAATGATCATTCTGTTCATGCATACAACATTCATGGCTTATAGTGATTTCGGTATTAAAGTGTTCGGCGGCTCGGTGTATCAAGCCTAGAGCTAAAAAGCATAGTTTTCTAGGTGACTTATAACGTACCAATAAGTTTGTATCCGCTTTTTCTACGACGATTATTTCTGGAGTCATGGCATCGGGGTGGAGTTTTTTTACTTCCACATGAATCACGCCGTGGATAGCCTCTAGAAAACTCCAGAGGTTATCATAATCCATCATTTTTTCAGGTAGGCTGTGAGCAAGGTGGGGGAAGAGGTAGTGCCCAAATACTTCTACGAGTTCAGGAACCGCAATATCGCTATGCGCCGATAGCGCGCCTACAAGTTGGAATATTTCATCATCGTCATAGTTTTCGGCACTGGTATATATCCCTTCACTGGCTAGGTTGCTTTGCGAAATGATTGTTCCCCAACCATCAAAGCCAAATTTTTCTTCTACCATTTCCTGAAATATAGTAAATATTGCACCTTTCATAGGTCGGTTCCCTTTTTGATATAAGTAGTTAGTCGCTGTTGCCATCGCCTAGTAAGCGCTGGATCACCTCTTTGATTTCGTTGTTGTCGTAAGGTTTGTCTAAAGCCGCATCCGCTCCTAGCGTTTTAGCTTTTTCAAGGGCTTCATTCCCCGCTGAAGATAGAACTAATACTTTAGTAGCCGTAAAGCCAGATTGCCTAATATATGAAAGAACTTCGAATCCGTTCATTTTGGGCATCATTAGATCAAGCGTGATTAGTTGCGGGTTAAACTTTGCCAGCTCAAGTCCTGCTTGGAATCCGTCGGTTACAATTTTGTATTCGTAGCCAAGGCTTCGAATGATTCTGGAGAGTGCTTTCGCTACGGATAGATCATCGTCAACAATGAGTATCCTTGTGTTTTGCTCCTGAAACTTTTCAGGTATTGGCATTTTGTTTTCTTTGAGAAAATCAATAAAATCAGCTACTTGTATCCTGTTGTTGCCACGGCCAGGAAGTTTGTAGGCCTTTAGGTGTCCGCGCTCAATCCACCTGATAGCGGTGCGTAGCGTTACGTCGCAATATTTGGCAATTTCACCGCTTGTTAAGACTTTTCTCTGTTTCATGCTTGGCCGCTCGCTTTTATGTAAGTATAGCTAAAGATATAAATGTCACAAGTGTCACATTTTTTTGCGTTTGAGGGATATTACGGCAGGTGCAATATTGATTAGTAGAAGATGATCTGAGGGTGATTCAGGCACCGCAAAAAGTACTTGAGGTGCTCCATCAAGTATTTTGGTTAATAGTGTGAGTGAGGCGGCTTTTAATCATGTTTGTTAAATGTGGTTCGCAATAGTTTCGATAGAGCGCTAGAGTGCGCTCTCAGATAATCTTGTGTTTACCGAGCAGCAAAGTGAACCTTTGCTGTTTATGATGAACTAACTGTGTATGAGTTTGAAGGCAAAGGTTTAACGAGTATGAGAAAAAAGATGCAAAAAACCATTTTGGTTGGATTGGTTAGTGTACTGGCAAGCGCTACGGTAACTGCGTTGGATTTTCAGCAGTGGCAAAAGCCCTCTGCTGAGTCGTTACAGAAAGAGTTAGAACCTTTGGTTTATGAGGTTACCCAGAATGATGCGACTGAACGTCCTTTTGATAATCTTTATTGGGATAATAAAGAGGAAGGTATTTACGTCGATGTTGTGAGTGGTGAGCCATTATTTTTGTCGAAAGATAAGTTTCGATCTGGGACCGGGTGGCCGAGTTTTACTAAGCCTATCGATGAGAAGTTTGTTGTGAGTAAAACAGATTATAAGTTGATTTTCCCTCGTACCGAGGTGCGAAGTAATTATGCTGATTCTCACTTAGGTCATGTATTTGGCGATGGCCCTGAACCAACGGGATTGCGCTACTGTATTAATTCAGCGTCGTTACGTTTTATTGCGAAAGAAGATATGCAGGCTGAGGGCTATGGTGAATATATAGCGTTGTTAGACTAATAATTCATATTTGTTGCTGCCGTAATCTAAAACTCCGCGTGCTTGAGGTTTAGTCTATGAGCTTAGTTCAGCTATCATACCGTTGCTCCAAGATTTACTGATAGGGCGAGTAGCGTTGTGTTCAGTTTTAACCTTGTCGATGTTACCCTCTTGATTTAAGAACTGCTCAATCTGGGCAGCAATTTCCTGACGTTCAGTTTCCCGCAGCTCAATAGATGTATGGTGTTTCGTTGGCATGGTGCCGGCCTCTTTTTTGTTTAGTGGAAGCTAAACTTAAGAATAGGCATTGTTTGTTAATGAGTTGCGAAGGTTTTGTATCAATAAGATGACAATTTATTTAAGTGTTAATGTGGCCGCGTTTTGTAAGCGAATAAAAAATTACTCTTCCGCTGATTGATTGTCATCCAATTCTTTTATATAGCGAAAAAGTTTACGTGCGTTAGTTGGTGGTTTGTTTAGGGATTTTTCCTTGTTGGCAGCAGTAATTAATTGTCGTAGGTGTTGGCGGTCGCCCTGCGGGTATTTTTCGATAACCTGTTCAACAGCGCTGTGCCCTTGTTCAATTAATTGATCTCGCCACTGTTCTAATTTCTGAAAGTGCTGGCTTTGTTTTCTTCTGCCGTCTTGTAATTGTTGGAAGGCTTTTTCGATATCGGTGGTATCGATGGCGCGTAATAATTTGCCGATATATTGCATTTGGCGGCGCAGACCTTCATGTTGTTTGATACGTCTTGCGGTATGAATGGCATCAGCTAGTGTTTCATCGGTTAGCGGTATCGTCGATAAATCGCCTTTGCTGAGATTAACAATGTCTGTCCCCAGTTTTTGCAGTGCCAGCATGTCGTTTTTCATTTCAGTTTTGCTGACTATTATTATTTCTTCTGGCTCTTGTTCCCATTCAGGTACTGAGCGTCGATCTTTTTTTGCCATGGGGAAAATCTCGTTAAATCTTAAAAGTATTGTTAGCTGTTATTTCTGGTGCTGTTGAAGCAATTTTAAATATAAAACCAGGTCGCCAGACCTAGAAAAGACATAAAGCCTATCACGTCAGTGACGGTTGTTAACGCAACGCCGCCAGCAAGTGCTGGATCAACATTGATTGAGCGTAACACCATTGGGATAATCGCACCGGCTAATGATGCGGTAATCAAGTTGATCGCCATTGCTCCAGCTATGATATAGCCAATGAGTGCATCGTCAAACCAATAGGCAGCGGCAAAGGCGACCACAATGGCCCAGCATATGCCGTTTAAAACGCCCACCCAAAACTCTTTGATAATAAGCCAGCGGCTGTTGCTGCGGCCAATTTGTCCGAGTGCCATACCGCGAATAACGACGGTTAGTGTTTGTGTACCTGCGACGCCGCCCATGCTAGCAACAATAGGCATTAATATCGCTAGTGCGACGACTTTATCGAGGGCACCTTCAAATAAATTAATAACAGCGGAGGCGATAAAGGCGGTCAGTAAATTAATGCCCAGCCAGATGGCGCGGCGTGGCGCTGTTTTGAAGACCGGGGCAAAGGTGTCTTCATCTTCATCTAGGCCAGCTAGGCTCATGAGTGAGTGATCGGCGTCTTCACGAATAACGTCAACCACATCATCAATTGTAATCCGACCTAATAGTTTACCTGTCTCAT
>CALBVI010000020.1 GCA_937969395.1 uncultured Spongiibacteraceae bacterium
AGGTAGTCAGTCTACGGGCTTATTGATAGAAAATGACTTACAGTCATAACAACTAAAGTCTGATTTTCAAATACTAACCGAAGAAACATTACGAATAGATTACGGAGAAAGAAACCCCTATTAATTATTATCAATAATCGCTATGACGTCGCAACAATTACCTTACAACAATTACCTTACAACAATTACCTTACAACAAAGACCTTACAACAAAGACCTTGCAACCATGACCTTACAACAGCAAAGCTACAACGACTTAATTTAACTCTGGCAGACAATGCTCAGATAATGATCTTCTCTCAATTCCACAGTCAACTCTAACGCCAAACCAACAACCGCTTCGTTGACAATAGCTAAGCCTAGACCAAAGTGATTATTTGATTGGCGGGAGGATTCTTTACGCCAAAAAGGTTCGACTAAATACTCTAAATCACTTCTCTCTAACGTTGGCGCGAAATTCCCAACACATAAACGAAAAGTCGAACCAATATCTTCAAGCTCAAAAGCTATTTTAGTATTGGCAGGCGCATGTTCTACAGCATTGCTTAATAAATTCGAGAAAATTGCATTGAGCAGCGCGAGATCCGTTTTTACAATAAGTGCTTTAGGTGCTTTTTTAATAATATCAACGCCGCGCTCTAGCGCCCGCGCCTGTACTCGTTGATATTGCTGATCAAACGAAGGCACGATGTCCAGCGGTGTTAATACTAAATCATTACTGTCAGATTGAATGCGGGTTAACAGCAACATTGCATTCACTAAATCGGCAATAGAATGAGAAAGTGTATTCACATGTGTCACCGCCGTTACTAGCCGCTCTTTGCTATTTGCACGCAACGCAACATCGGTTGCCAGACGAAGCTCAGCGAGTGGCGTTCTCATTTCATGAGCGAGGTCGCCGGTAAACCGGCGTTCACGTTGCATTCCTTTTTCTAATCGACTGAGTAATTTATTAAAATTATTGACTAGCGGGATTACCTCTTCTGGCCAATGAGCCTCCGTTGCAATCTGTTCATCACTGGATTGAATGCTGGCCATTTTTTTCGCAAGATTTTTTAATGGCGCTATGCCCATGCCGACCACAATATAAACAATCAAAAAACTAAGCACCGGCACCAGCGCTGCGATAATCAACATCCAGCGAAATAGAATAGCGATAGACTCATCAAGTGATTGGCGTTCACGAGCTACGACAATATCGATTGGATAATCTTTATCTTGCAGCTCATACGCTCCATCACCTGACGCCAACTGAGCCGCTGCACGCTGAAAAACCGCTCGGGCTGACTGCCCGTCCGGTAAGATTAAGTTATAAAAAAGTGGCGTGTTTTGAACTATTTCCACCGGACGCGCAAGCGCGGTCTCTAATTCCTCCAGCATAGGAGATCGATCGATAACTTGTAGAAACTCTCCCAATTCTACCCCGGCATTCCATACCTGAAACACACGCGAGCCGTTGATATTAAATTGAGTAGCAACATCAAAATCGATATCGACATAAAAGTCTCCATCCGGCCAAACTCTCGCAACACCGCCAATCTGCTGAAATTCCAACATCAAATCCTGATCAAAGTTTTCAACCAAGATTTGTCGTGCCACCCAATAAGCAGAGCTACAGACAACCACCCCCAACAAACTCACGCCAATAAAAGTAAGCCATGTTGTGGTGTAGCGGATAGATTTCATTTAAAGAACTTCTCAGGCTTCACGGAGTTGATAGCCGTAACCACGACGGGTAATAATAAAAGAGGGGGACCCAGGCTGATCAATATTCTTACGTAGATTAGAAATCGCTGAATCAACGACATTGCTCATTGGCTCGATCAAATCATCATAAATGATCTTTTCTATTTCAGCACGAGACACAACTTGAGCACGATTTAATGCAAGGCACTCCAGTAATGCATATTCCCGAGGCGGTAAATCAATTAACTGCTCAGCAACGCTTACCTGCTTGCTCTGAAAATTGATCATCAAATCACCGACCTGTAACTGTTTTTTCTCGGATCCTATCTGCGCACCCATACGGCGCCGTAACAATGCCTCAATACGGGCCAACAACTCATCAAAATCAAAGGGTTTAACCAAGTAATCATCTGCCCCCTGACGCAGGCCTTTAACCCGATCTGAAACATCATCACGCGCCGTTAATAAAAGTACCAACTCCATATGCCCAGCGTCTCTAAGCCGTGCCAGCAACTCAAAGCCATTGAGCTTTGGCAGCATAATATCAAGCACTATTAGATCGTAATCTTGCTCCGAGACATACCAAAGCCCCTCTTCGCCATCAGCCGCAGAGTCAACAATATAACCTGCATCTTGCAGCCCCGTGACAAGGCTTTGGCGCATAATCTCGGAGTCCTCGACAACAAGTAGCCTCATCAAGCCAACCTCTTATAAAACATATCATTCTGACCGTGAAATAAGGATTATGACAGTGGAGCTTTTATCTTAATAGACATACATCTTTATAGAAATGCACTGTATTGCTATTCAACTAAAGATTATTACAAAGATTGTGTCGCGGCTTAGCCACCAGCCTCAGGTTAAATTTTGGCCAAGCCCTACTTACTTAAATTTTGCATTTACCACTTGCCATTGATCATTAGGCCTAATATTTAACCAACCAACTAAGCCTGCAGATTCTGACTCAAGCAACAACTTTCCACACTGAAATAAAAATGTAACAATTGTGTAATATATTACTCGCAGCCTGTTAGGATCAGTTCAAACAACTGCCACTAACATGCTACTGATAGCAAAAACTGTAAGCATAACTAATAGCAATAACATTCTCAGGAGTCAGCAATGGCCAGTAATCCCTTTAGCAATTTATTTGGGCAGTCACCTATTCGCCCTATCCAAGAGCATATGGCTAAGGCACATAGCTGTGCAGAGCAATTACCTCTTTATATTGCAGCTGTACTTGATAATGACTGGGATAAAGCAAAAACCATTCAAAAACAGATTTCTAAGCTTGAATCTGATGCTGACAAACTCAAACGCGGAGTACGGTTAAACCTGCCTAAAAGCTTGTTTTTACCGGTGCCACGTACTGATTTACTCGATCTTGTCACCATGCAGGACAAAATTGCCAACGGCACCAAAGACATTGCCGGCATTATGCTGGGCCGCAAAATGAGTATCCCTGAGAAAATAGCGCCTTTAATGATTGAGTACGTTGAGGTTTCTGTTGCCACTTCCGCTCAGGCGCTAAAAGCTATTCAAGAAATGGACGAGTTATTAGCAACAGGCTTCCGCGGTAAGGAAGTGACTGTTGTAGAAGATTTAATCAAAGAACTGGATCGATTAGAAAGCAGCAACGATAAGCTACAAGTTAAAGTGCGTTCGCAGTTATTTAAACTGGAAAAGGATCTCCCACCTATAGACGTTATGTTCCTCTATAAAATTATCGACTGGATTGGCGAGTTAGCAGATCGCGCCCAAAAAGTCGGTTCACGCTTGCAGCGTTTGCTTGCCAGCTAACTTCATCCTTTTTAACCACTTTACAAATAAAAATATTAGGTAAGAACTATGTCGATTATTGCTGAACACGGCAACACACTGCTGATTATGGCCTGCATCTTTGGCTTCTTTATGGCCTGGGGTGTTGGCGCTAATGATGTTGCCAATGCGATGGGAACATCTGTTGGCTCGAAAGCACTAACAGTAAAACAAGCCATTATTATTGCGATGATTTTTGAATTTGCCGGTGCTTACTTAGCTGGCGGCGAAGTTACTTCAACTATCCGCAAAGGTATTCTTGACCCCGCACTGATTACAAATAGCCCCGAACTGCTGGTATTTGGCATGATGGCCTCGTTACTGGCCGCGGGCACATGGTTGCTGGTTGCCAGCATGAAGGGCTGGCCAGTATCGACTACTCACTCTATTGTCGGTGCGCTAGTCGGTTTTGCGGCTGTCGGCATTGGCGTTAATTCGGTTAACTGGGGGCAGGTCGGCACTATCGTTGCCAGCTGGGTAGTCTCTCCTGTATTGGCGGGAACCATTGCTTACGGCTTATTTATGAGTGTACAAAAGCTCATTCTCAATACCGATCAACCTTTTCAAAACGCAAAGAAATACATCCCAATGTATATGTTCTTCGTCGGCTTTATGATTTCCATGGTAACGCTAGTCAAAGGCCTGAAACACATAGGTATCGAAGTTGATTTTAACTTAGGCTCTCAATTTGCCAACGCATTACCCGTCGCTGCAGTCGCCGGCATTATCGTTGCGTCTATCGGTAAGCTACTTCTTAGCCGCATTCACGAAGATCCAATTCCTAGAAGCGGTAACCGCTTTGCCAATGTCGAAAGAGTTTTTGCTATTTTGATGATTTTCACCGCCTGTGCCATGGCTTTCGCCCACGGTTCTAACGATGTTGCCAACGCTGTCGGCCCATTAGCAGCGATTGCCAGCGTGATTGGTAGTGGTGGCGAGATTGCATCCAAGTCGGCGCTACCAGGTTGGATTTTATTACTCGGCGGCGGTGGTATTGTTATCGGTCTAGTCACTTACGGTTTTAAAGTTATGGCGACTATCGGCAAGAAAATCACTGAATTAACTCCAAGCCGCGGTTTTGCCGCTGAGCTAGCTGCCGCCACTACCGTGGTATTCGCATCGGCGACTGGTCTGCCGGTTTCAACGACTCACACATTGGTTGGTGCAGTACTAGGCGTGGGCTTAGCCCGCGGTATCGGCGCGTTAAACCTGCGCGTTATCAGCACTATCTTTATGTCTTGGGTCATTACACTGCCAGCCGGTGCTGCCTTATCTATTCTGTTCTTCTTCCTGTTTAAAGGCATCTTTGCTTAACGGTTTATATCTTCAACCTTGGTGTAATTCATGATTGCACCAAGGTTATTGCTAACACCTTAATTCAATACCTTTCGCCTAAGTCGTCTTCTTAAGCTCTGCCCACCTCAATTACTCTTTTTCAATCTTTCCCACCCTTCTTGATCGCCGATATAACGCTTCATACAGGTTCCATCCAGTAGCTTTTTAGATTAGTGTTAAACGCTTCTTTTAAAACACACTAAGGCACGCTGTTTCATGTCAACTCAAGTCCCTTCCCTACTCACCATGATGCACGAGCTGGTCAGCGAAATTTCCGTCAGCGCGACATCCCCCGAGTGGGATACCGGCAATCTACAGGTCATCAATAAACTGGCGGAATGGCTTACCACCTTGGGGTTTCAGTGCCAAATTCTGCCGCTGCCTAACAAGCCCAACAAAGCCAACCTCATTGCCACACTGGGCAGCGGCCCAGGCGGCTTAGTTTTATCCGGTCACACAGACACCGTCCCTTTTAATGAGGAGCGCTGGTCAGTAAACCCGTTAGCACTTACAGAGCAAGACAATAAATTATTTGGCCTAGGCTCCACGGATATGAAAGGCTTCTTCCCAATTGCGATTGAAGCCGCTAAAGCGTTTCTTGATCA
>CALBVI010000021.1 GCA_937969395.1 uncultured Spongiibacteraceae bacterium
CTCAGCATAAGCCAATTCTCGTTCAGCACTGGCATGTGGCATATCGGTATCGCGCTGCAAGCTATAAGGTAGCAATGGATTAGGCGCTGGTGATGCCGGCCATTGTTTTTCAGACATTGAATGCAACCAAAGATGACTAAACTGCAAACCTGCCGCCTCTAAAGTACCCAATACCTGCAAAGAGGAATCAGCGGTTTGCGGTTGAAATATATGTCGAGATAAAATACTTCTCAGCTGAGTAATAGCTTCGCCATAACTAAATCTTTTATCGCTATCAGGCAACACAAAACCTAAGCTCATAAATTCTTGCAAAACCGATTGCCACTGCGAAACCTGCTGATATTCAACGCTATCAAGCTCGCGTAAACCAGGCCAGCCGATGGTACTCAGCTGTGATTGAAAAAAGTCTACCCATTGCTCGGGTGAACGTGGCTTCGAAATTTTTTCGGCTCGTGCAAGCGTTGCCTGTAGTTGAATTTTTTGCGAAAAACGCCAGCCTTTATTGGAGCCACTCTCCGGCTCACCACTGCCATCATCATTAATATCGTCAACGCCACTATCACTGGTATCACCAGCGATAGCATCACGACTACCATCACTATCAAACCCAGCCACTCTTTCAGCTAACTGCCGAAAGCGAAACGGCGTCACGGTGAAATCTTTTTCTTCCCGCAACAAAAAAATTAACTGGCTAACTGACTCAATATCATCATTGCTTAATTCATAAAAAGGCGACTGCAATAGTCGTTGCAGCAATTCAATATCAAGTTGCGGTAAATGCAGCGACAAAGCATCAACGGCGGCAGTAATAACCGGCGCATCTAACAACGCGTAACCCGCCGAAAAGTTAAATGGCAAATTTTTACGGATGGAAACATCACCACCGGCAACATTATTAGTTAAATCAAGCTGATTAAAATCAGTTTCAAAAACTTCCTGCAGAACACGTTCGACGTGTTGTCGACGCTGGCTGAGATCAGGGATAACAATAGCGACATTCGCCTTGTCATCATTGCGTAATATCTGTTTAGCCCAAACCGCTGCGGCTAATAATTCCTGCTCCGGAGAATCACAAGCAGCAACTGTAATAGATTCACAACCTTGGTCGGCTTGTACATGAGCACAACTGCCCATTACATCAAATAATTTCTGATGCAACGGTGTTACATCATCAAATGCAATCGCTTCAAAATTCGCAATAGGCTCTAATTTATTCTGTTCGAAGGCTTTAATAATACACTCAACGCGTTTCACTGATGGCAGCCAATTATTTTCCAAACAGCGAGATTCAAACTCATCCATCCAGCCTAATAATATTTTGCTGTCTTCATCCCCCGCCAACAACGTACGCAAAGAATCAGAACTGATATCCTGACACCAATCAACCAATGTACGATAAGCTGCCGCAGCTTGTTGCGCTGTTGCCGATGGACGTAATAGCGCAGCACCTAAACTGGAGTTCTCAACAATACTTTCCCATAGCAATTGTTCCTGCGCCGAACTAATCGGTGTTAACTCTAACGCTAAGGGATCAGCACTCAGCAATAGCTTCTGCCAACAGACATCTAACCAGTTATTCAATGAATAGACCTTAGGCGCGTCAACAACTAATTGCCTATTCTCCCCATCACGAGAATCAGAACAATAAATTGCATAAGCTGAGGCTATTCGACTAGATAAACGCTGATTGGGCGTCAGTATTAACTGACCACTTTGCAGAGAATTCAGAATCGGACTTACATCAAATAAGGAAATTAATCGCGGCATTTGCTAACTATTTATACCTGTAGTTGTAATGTAGCTGTACATGGCTGAATACATATAACGAACAATGAATTGTAACGCCCTTCACTGTTAAATACCTCACCTATCAATCCCCACACATCAATTCAACACGCTAGGTTGCAACTAGCCGCTATCAGTAACAAACCTTACACAATCTAAAACCAATCATTTAGAGCAAAAAACAAGCCTTTCTTGTGAGTTTTATGCGCCCGCAATACCCATCCACTAAAGTTATCAGCTACAATGTCCCGTTCGAAGTATGACCAAGACATTTAAAGTGGCTACGCCCAAGAAGAGATGGAATAAAAAATGACCAACACCGCTGTAGATAATCTTAATGTGCAATCACAAGAAATATTGATTACCCCAGAACAATTAAAAGCTGCTGTTCCCATGTCAGAGGCAGCCACCAAAAGCATTGCTGAGAGCCGTGAAGTCATTCGCAATATTCTCGATAAAAAAGACCATCGTCTATTTGTTGTGGTTGGCCCCTGCTCTATTCACGATGTTGATGCCGCACTCGATTACGCCAAGAAGTTAAAAGAACTAGCAGAAGAACTGAAAGATACGCTTTATATTGTTATGCGAGTGTATTTTGAAAAACCTCGTACCACCGTTGGCTGGAAAGGCTTGATCAACGATCCACATTTGAATGACACTTTTAAAATTCAAGAAGGCCTGCATATTGGTCGCAAGTTATTACTTGATATAGCTGAAATGGGCTTACCAACCTCAACAGAAGCCTTAGATCCCATTTCGCCACAATACATGCAAGACTGTATTGCTTGGTCGGCCATTGGCGCTCGTACCACCGAGTCGCAAACCCATCGTGAAATGGCTAGCGGACTATCTTCTGCTGTCGGATTTAAAAACGGCACCGACGGTGGACTTGGCGTCGCCATGAATGCTATTCAGTCTGCAAGCAAGCCGCACCGCT
>CALBVI010000022.1 GCA_937969395.1 uncultured Spongiibacteraceae bacterium
CCAAATAGGAGCCCACTACCTCAAGTGGCTTAAACCGGATAAGAACTAACCCTCAAGCTGCTCCAGCACGGCATCCGGGATATCCGCATTGGTATAAACATTTTGCACATCATCTAAGTCTTCCAACATGTCGACAAGACCCATGACCTTTTCAGCACCATCTTTATCGAGCTCAACGGTTACCGAAGCCACCATCGCCACATCAGCATGATCAGCCTTAAACCCTGCAGCTGTCATTGCGTCTTTAACACTGAGAAAATCTTC
Source organism: uncultured Spongiibacteraceae bacterium (assembly GCA_937969395.1). Taxonomy (GTDB): domain Bacteria; phylum Pseudomonadota; class Gammaproteobacteria; order Pseudomonadales; family Dasaniaceae; genus Oceanicoccus. The sequence continues at coordinate 265 of CALBVI010000022.1, forward strand.
GAATGCAGTACTTACATCAATCGAACCATCGTCATTGGCAACAATATCTTCCGCACCGGCTTCCAATGCCGCTTCCATAATTTGATCTTCATCACCTTCAGCAAAACTGATTTGGCCGGTTCGGGTAAATAGATAAGCTACTGAGCCGTCAGTACCTAAATTACCGCCACGTTTACTAAAAGCATGCCTAACTTCAGCAACAGTACGGTTGCGATTATCCGTTAAGCACTCCACTAATACGGCAATACCACCAGCGCCGTAGCCTTCATAAGTAGCAGCCTCATAATTATCTTCATCGCCGGTTCCTGCACCACGGGCAACAGCTTTATCGATAGTATCGCGCTTCATGTTAGCGCCCAACGCCTTATCCATAACTGCACGCAAACTGGGATTATCTTCTGGATTTGGCCCGCCCGATTTTGCCGCGACAACAAGCTCACGAATAATCTTGGTAAAAATTTTCCCTCGCTTTGCGTCTTGTGCCGCTTTGCGATGCTTAATATTGGCCCACTTACTATGACCTGCCATAAAAACCTCCAAATTTTTTTCAAAAAAATAGCGGAGAAAAATTCGCCGCTATTTTAATTCAACCTTGTTAAACCGCTGGAAGATTACTCAGCCTTAGGCTTTTCTCTTAATTTAATATTAAGTTCACGCAACTGCTTATTATCAGCTGTTCCCGGTGCATCTGTCATTACACAGGCAGCACTTTGTGTTTTCGGGAAAGCAATAACATCACGGATAGACTTAGTACCAGTAATGAGCATCACTAAGCGATCTAGACCAAACGCCAAACCACCGTGCGGTGGCGCACCGTATTTTAGTGCATCTAATAAGAAGCCAAATTTCTCCTGTGCCTCTTCATCGCCAATACCTAATACTTTAAATACCGCTTGTTGCATATCAGGTTGATGGATACGAACCGAGCCACCACCTAATTCAGTACCGTTAAGCACCATATCATAGGCAATCGATAACGCTTTTTCAGGGTTGGCTGCTAGCTCTTCAGGGCTACAGGCTGGCGCAGTAAATGGGTGATGCAAAGACGTTAAGTTACCTTCACTGTTTTCTTCAAACATTGGGAAATCAACAACCCATAATGGCGCCCAAGGCTTATCAAGCATTTCAAGATCTTCACCTACTTTGACCCGTAGAGCACCTAAAGCTTCATTTACAATCGTTGCTTTATCCGCACCGAAGAAAACGATATCGCCATCTGCTACGTCTAAACGAGACATCATTTGATTAACAATATCATCAGGCATGAACTTCAAGATCGGAGACTGCAAGCCTTCAATGCCTGCGGCCATATCGTTGATCTTAATCCACGCCAATCCGCGCGCACCGTAAATACTAACGTATTTAGTATATTCATCGATTTTCTTACGGCTAATCGTTGCGCCACCCGGTACTTTTAAGGCAGCTACACGGCCTTTAGGATCGTTAGCCGGACCATTAAAGACTTTAAAATCAACCTGCTGCATTAAGTCATTAACGTCGACTAATTCCATAGGGATACGCAAGTCAGGTTTATCGCTACCAAATCGATCCATCGCTTCAGCGTACGGCATGCGAGGAAACTCGCCCAGATCAACATCAAGCACGTCTTTAAACAAACCGCGAATCATACCTTCAGTGATGGCCATGATTTGCTCATCATCCATAAAGGACGTTTCAATATCGATTTGGGTAAATTCTGGTTGACGATCAGCTCGCAAATCCTCATCTCGGAAACACTTGGCAATCTGATAGTAGCGATCCATACCCGATACCATCAACAACTGCTTAAACAACTGAGGCGACTGCGGCAATGCAAAGAACTTACCTTCATGAGTACGCGAAGGGACTAAATAGTCACGGGCACCTTCTGGTGTTGCTTTAGTTAAAATAGGTGTTTCAATATCCAAAAAGCCATTGCCGTCAAGATAGTTGCGAATTGATGAGGTTATTCTTGAACGCAACTTTAAACGCTCTAACATTTCAGGGCGACGAAGATCGATGTAGCGATACTTCAAACGCACATCTTCGCCTACGGCAATATGCTCATCGAGCTGAAATGGCGGCGTTGCTGCAGTGTTTAAAATTTCGAGCTGCTTGCCTAAAACTTCAATAGCACCTGTTTTCATATTCGGGTTAACAGTGCTTTCATCTCGGGCGCGAACACGCCCCTTAACCTGCAGCACATATTCACTGCGAACTTTATCAGCACGATCAAAATGCTCTTTGGTATCGGGATCAAAAACAACCTGAACAATACCCTCGCGATCACGTAAATCTAAAAAGATGACTCCGCCATGATCGCGACGACGATCAACCCAACCATAAAGAGTTACTTCTTCATCGATCTGTGCAGAAGTGATGTTGCCACAATAATGACTACGCATTGCTTTAGTTCCTATAACCTTAATTAAGCTAAATCTGATTTAACTAACATGTATTGCTGCTAGCTTATTGCTGTATAGCCGCTAGCTATTTCTGTATGTTAGCTTCATATGTTTGTTTTCGCTTATTAGCCCTAACGACTAATAATTAGCACGACTATGACTTTGCTGAAGAGCTGCTATCGCTGCCAGCTATATTCTTTTTGTTGCCGGTTTTAAAATCTGTCTCATACCAACCACCGCCTTTAAGACGAAAACCTGCTGCAGAAATCAGCTTTTTCAATGCCGGTTTATCGCAGCTAGGACAATCGGCAACTGGGGCATCACTAATTTTCTGCAAAACTTCCGTTTTCTGTTCGCAGCTCTCACATTGGTACTCATAAATCGGCATTTTGAACTCTCTAACTATCTTCTACTTTACTTAATAATTAAGCACCTGCGAGCCAATAATCTGAAAAACAGGCGATCTTTAAAAAAGGCGGGGATTATACCCTAAATCTCAGGTTTGGGTGAGCATGTCGATAAGCTTATTCAGCAGCGTCGATAAGAGACAGCCAAAATACACGGCGCAGAGTAATAACTTATTGAAAACAATGAGAAAACGCCGAAAATGCAGCAATTTTTAAATTAATAATCAAAACAGGAGCAATAAGTATATAGAGGAGGATTACTTAGGCACCCTGTTTAAAGAGCACCTAAGCAATAACGAGCTACACAGCGGTAGTCGCTATTTTAAAAGACTTAAGAAGTAGCAAACTCTTTTAGCTTCTTAAGCGGACGTACTTTAACAGCAATACTGGCAGGCTTAGCTTTAAACATCTGCTCTTCGCCAGTAAACGGGTTAACGCCTTTACGTGCCTTTTTAGCGGGTTTTTTCACTGTGGTTACTTTCATCAAGCCAGGTACAGTAAACTCACCTAAACCGCGCTTACAAATACTACGGCCAACCAAAGACTCTAGTTCATCAAATACAGCAGCTACTTGCTTACGGCTCAAATCAGTCGCTTCACCGATTTCAGTAAACAACTGACTCTTAGTCATCTTCTCTTTAATAGCTGTTGTTTTCTTCTTAGGCGCTTTTGCTGGTGCTTTTTTAGGAGCTGCTTTCTTAGCGACTACTTTTTTGGCTGCTACTTTTTTAGCTGGAGCCTTTTTAGCAACTGCCTTTTTAACAGGTGCTTTTTTAGCCGCTACTTTCTTCTTAGCAGGTGCTTTTTTAGCTGGAGCTTTTTTTGCAACGGTCTTTTTAGCTGCGGCCTTTTTAGGTGCAGCTTTCTTTTTAGTCGCCATAGTTTTAACCCTTTTAGTTAAACTTAAATTGATTAAGCTAGTTGAAATCAACCGGTTCAAATCTGTAATTTAGAATCAATAGTCACTTAGTTGAGCACTTAACTTTAGACCCTTCGTATACAAGAAAAGAACATTTAAAAATGTATTTCACTCTATATATGTAGTGTCTGCGGGTTTTATAGTTCAGAAAACACTTGAATACAAGCATTTTTTAGCAATTCGGCATGATTTAAAGCAGAAAAAGGCTATTTTTTTACATTCTACAAATGAAAGCACCAATACCTGAAAAAGGCATCACATAAAGGCTAATAATCAATGAGATAAGCAACTGAGAAAAACAACAGCGCTCCGCTCCCTAGCCCTACAAAAAAACTCAATACAAAAACCAAAACCTAGCAATTTAAAGCAATCTTTTTGATCGCAACCATTCGCGCAAAGAAGTAAGTCTGCTGTGCATTTCTTCTTCACTGTAAGGTATTGCAGTTACCGCTCCCCATACCGGCCCTGGCCAAGCAGGATCACACTGATAACGAGCGACATGATGAATGTGCAATTGCGGCACCATATTACCCAAGGCCGCCACATTCATTTTTTCGGCATTAAAATTCTCATACATTAATTCAGCCACAGCACTGGATTCAGCTAATAACTGACGCTGATCAGCCGTCGACAATTGAAATATCTCACGAATATTTTCCCGCATAGGTACAAGAATTAACCATGGGTAGTTTTTATCATTAAGTAATAACACGCGATTTAAGCTCAAATCACCTACCCACTCACAATCAGCCGCCAACTGCGGATGCAACTCAAACATACAAAGTTCCTTATTTCAGAATTCACTCAATTGACCGCAGCCAAAGCACCAACAAAGCCATATTTCGATTTAGCTGTACCCGCACTGCGATCAATCGTAAAATGCCGCAAGTTTACGATTCGGCATCTATCGATTACTACTTTTTATAGCTAGTCGTTGTAGATACATTACTTATAGATAGATTGTTTCGATGCTATAAGTTTCACACCCTTAATTTAAGAGAGCCAGTATACACAATGCGCGCCACTCAATTCCTTATAGCTACCCAAAAAGAAACCCCAAGCGATGCTGTCGTTATCAGTCATCAGTTAATGTTACGTGCAGGCATGATTCGTAAGCTAGCCTCCGGTTTATATACATGGCTACCGATGGGGCTAAAAGTACTACGCAAAGTGGAAGCTATCGTACGCGATGAAATGAATAAGGCAGGCGGTCAAGAAGTTATGATGCCCGTCGTACAACCAGAAAGTCTCTGGGAAGAATCTGGTCGCTGGCAGCAATATGGACCCGAATTATTGCGTATTAATGATCGCCATCACAATAGCTTTTGCTTAGGACCAACCCATGAAGAAGTTATTACGGATATGGTGCGTAATGAAATAAACAGCTACAAGCAATTACCTGTTAACTTTTATCAAATCCAAACTAAATTCCGCGATGAAATCCGTCCTCGATTTGGCGTGATGCGCTCGCGTGAATTTATTATGAAAGATGCTTATTCATTCCACAAAGACCAAGAGTCACTTCAGCAAACCTACGAGACTATGCACCAAGCCTATAGCAATATATTCACTCGCTTAGGTTTAGATTTTCGTCCTGTGATTGCCGATACAGGCTCTATTGGCGGCAGTGCCTCTCACGAGTTCCACGTATTAGCTGGCTCAGGTGAAGATGATATCGCCTTTAGTGATAGCAGCGATTTTGCCGCTAACGTCGAAATGGCAGAAGCACTAGCGCCAAAAAACGAGCGCGCCGAGGCATCGCAAAGCGTAGAAAAAGTCGCCACACCTAATCAACACAGTATCGATGAAGTCAGTACTGCTCTTAATATTCCTGCAACTAATATTGTTAAAACCTTAATTGTGCTTGGTGAAGTTAGTGATGGCGATACCAGTGATCCACAAGAAGCACCTTTAATAGCCTTAGTTCTACGTGGTGATCACGAACTTAACGACATCAAAGCGGAGAAATTTGACGGTGTTGCTAGCCCACTATGTTTTGCAAGTGAAGAACAAGTTAAAGCAGCACTGAGTTGTAATGTTGGCTCAATCGGTCCAGTTAATTTGCCGATTGAAACTATCGTTGACCGCAGCGCAGCGCAATTATCCGATTTTGCCTGTGGCGCTAACGAAGATGGTTTTCATCTAACCGGTGTTAACTGGCAACGAGACTGCCAACTAACACGTATCGAAGACATCCGTAACGTGGTTGAAGG
>CALBVI010000023.1 GCA_937969395.1 uncultured Spongiibacteraceae bacterium
GGGTATATCTGGGAAACTGGATCGAGGGTTCGAATCCCTCCTTCTCCGCCATTTATTTGAAGAGTTCTTTATCAAGACTTTTTAAATAATATCTTGATTAAAAAGCGTATTTTAATAAGATCCTTTTTTAATCAAGTTAAAGTAAATATGTGTAATGGTAAAAGAACAAATCAACTTGTTCTAAAAACCAAGCTAACCAAAGCGAACATATTTCTAAATAGTGTATAGATAATTCCATAGACTATTGACTAAAGTCGTACTGATCCCTATAGTGCGCACCCTACGCGCTCGTAGCTCAGCTGGATAGAGTACTCGGCTACGAACCGAGCGGTCGAAGGTTCGAATCCTTCCGAGCGCGCCATATTAAAAAAGCCCATTCCGTAAGGATTGGGCTTTTTTAATATGTGGGGTTTGGATAGCTTGGAAAGTAAAACGGTTCGACAAAATACGCACGTATTTTAGTCCGCCAAAGGCGCCCGCAGGGTTGTAAAAGCCCCTAGGCTTTTACAAGACAATCCTTCCAGCATCAGGCACAGCTAAGCTTAAGGGATAAAAATGCTAGAGCCCATTCCGTAAGGATTGGGCTTTTTTAATATATAGGCTTTGGGTCCATTGGGGAGTAAAACAGTTCGACAAACGTACACGTTTAGTTAAACCTTCCAGAATGACGCTCCTCCCCAGAAAGCGCTATGAGTCAGGTTGTCGTGATGATCGATAGAGCGCTTGCTGCAGAGTTTAATGAAGCGTTTGCGGTTACCGTCGCGATACGCTGGATGTTCCCAGTGGCCGTCTTAATGTGAGTGGCGGTGCAATACCTATAGGCTACCTGTAGCTGCTTGTATGGAAGTACAGGTGTTGATGAAAGGTAGGCGCCGCGCTGTAGGTACGTTGTCATCCTATGCATTGGTGGAGGGGTGAGGGTTGCTAGCTTATTAGAGACTTTGTGAATGTTGCAGAAAGAGACAGTATCAGTCAGGCTGTACTATAGTGTTATTAGGCTCGAGCTGAAAGACTGCGATTTTAACCCCTCCTCTTTAAGCCACCCTCTGCAGTAATCGGGCCTTTCAGTTTCTAACAAGGACATGGACAGGGCGCTATATCAGTGAGTATTTCTCGAAAATTAACCTTCATAGTGATTATGACTATTGTTCAGGTGAGTATTACTATCTGGGGGTCTTTCCAATTAACGAAAGGAGCTAGATTTCACCAGCTGAATATTTTGCACTTAAAATATAGCGGCGAATATGAGCGACTTATATCTATCCCTGAAAGCCAAGAATTTGATGTCGATGAGATTGCTCGAATTACAGGTTTGATTCGTCAGCAACCTCAAGATTGTTTGAGTGAAATTGGTACAACTGACATTGTGGTAATGAAGTTAATTGATACTTATCAAGCGGTAGTGATTTGTGAGAATGATCTTGGTTATGCTGATCGCTTGTTGGCTTCAGTTGAGCAGTACCGCTTAGGTACTATGGGGCGAGAAGACTTTGTTGTTGAATTGCAAAAAGCTAGCTCTTCTTTCCGTGAAAGTTCTACTCTATTTGAGCCTCTAATCACTGACACCGTAGAGTTTATTTTTGCAACCATTATCCCTGTCATAATCTCTATTTCAGTCTTTAATATTCTCTTGATAGGTTATTTTTCGAGAAGCATATCGAAATCTATTGGGCAGGTTACTGATGTGTTTGATGCGATTGCAAATAGAAATCAAGATGTGAGTTTTCCTGTGGATTCAAACGAAGAAATTGAGAGGCTTATTCATTCCGCGGAAAAGTTTAAACAGGCAAAAGATGAGCTCGTGGATATGTCTCGCTTGGCAGGCATGGCTGAAGTCGCGTCAAGTATCCTCCATAATGTGGGGAATGTTCTTACTGGAGTAAATATTTCGATAGAAAGCTTATCGGATAAAATTCATCGCTCCCGTATCGTTAAATTTCACCAAGCAAGCTTAGTTGTGGAAAATAATTTGTCAGACATGGCCAGTTTCGTTAGTGATGATCCAAAAGGGAAGCATTTGGGAAAACTCATTGTAACAATGGGTGAGCATTTGAAAAATGAACGTGTTGAAATGTTGTCTTTAGCCTCAAAGGTTAGTAAAGGAGTCGACCATATTAAAGAGGTCGTATCAACGCAGCAGAAAATCTCGGGAAATAAAGGCGTGGAGCAAAATTACAGCTTCGAGCGCTTAGTTGATGATGCGTTGTCGATGGTAGAAGATAGCACCGCTCAATATTCGATACAGATTAAGAAAGATTTGAAAACGTTTTCATCGATTCGTGTTGACAAGCACAAGCTGCTGCAAATACTGGTCAATATATTTACTAATGCGGTTGATTCAATAAAGTTGGCTGATGTGAGTTCAGGTGTGATTTCAATCGCTGCAGTGGAGGCTGATGAGGGGTTTTATGGATTAAAAATCTCAGATAATGGAGTGGGAATTCCAGAAGATATTATCGATGATATATTTTCCTTTGCATTCACCACCAAAAAAGATGGTCACGGCTTTGGGTTACATGCCAGTGCCTTAGCTGCAAAGTCTATGGGTGGGCAGTTAGATGTGGAAAGTGGAGGGGAAGGCCGAGGGGCTGCATTTATATTGGTGCTGCCAAATAAGGAGAGTGTGTAATGGCATACCGCATATTGGTTGTTGATGACCAAAAAGATATTCATGAAAATTATAAGTCAGTGCTCGAAGCAACAGTGGACGAGTCAGGGGTCGATGATGCTATTGATGATTTTTTTGATGGTGACAATGAAAAGTCTGAACAGCAAGGATTGTTAGACGTAAAAATTGATTCAGCTTTTCAGGGCAAGGAAGGCTTGGCAATGGTGAAGTTGGCTATCGCTGAAAAAAATCCCTATGTACTCGCTTTTATTGATATGCGAATGCCGCCGGGGTGGGATGGGCTTGAAACCATTAAGTATATTTGGGCGGAAGATCCCAGTTTACAAGTTGTTATTTGTTCGGCCTATTCTGATTATTCATGGGAACACATTATTGACGAGTTAGGGTATCGTGAAAACTTGCTGTTTTTAAAGAAACCCTTTGATAGCGTAGAAATATTACAGATTTCATTGGCGCTTACAAAAAAGTGGGATCTTAATAATACCGCCGGTTTAAAAATGAAGGACATCGAAGAAATAGTTAATAGGCAAACTATTGAACTGAAATCAGAAAAAGAAAAGGCCGAAAAAGCAACGCGTGCCAAAAGTGATTTTTTAGCGTCGATGAGTCATGAAATAAGAACGCCAATGAATGGCGTCCTAGGGATGTTAAGTCTGGTATTAAAAACTAAGTTGGAAAAAAAACAGCGACATTTTATCTCTCTCTCACATTCAAGTGCCGAGTCATTGTTAACCATAGTCAATGATGTCTTAGATTTTTCAAAAATTGAATCGGGTAAGTTTGAACTTGATAATATAGCGTTTGATTTGATTGATGATGTCGGGGATTTCTCCGACATGATGATCTTTTTGGCTGAGCAGAAGGGTGTAGACCTGATTGTTGATACCAGTAAAGTCCTGCATTCTGCTGTGTGTGGAGATGCTGGTAGGTTAAGGCAAATATTAACTAATTTAGTGGGCAACTCAATAAAATTTACTGAGTCGGGTTATATTTTTATTGATGTGAAATCTGAACGCATAAAAGAAGAAGTTAAAATTACGGTCAAGGTCATCGATACGGGAGTAGGAATTGAGGAAGAGCATCTTTCTTCTATGTTCGATAAATATGAGCAAACCGATAGTTCTATTGCAAGAAATTACGGCGGGACAGGGTTGGGGCTCTCCATATCGAAAAATCTTTGTAATTTAATGAAAGGGGATATTCGTGTTGTGAGTGTTCCTGGTGAAGGAAGTTGCTTTGAATTTGACTTGATAATGTTAGCTGGAAAAGAGAAAGAAAAACCTAGTTTTAATCTCAAACTTAAAGGTATGTCTGTTCTGGTCATCGATTCTAATGACATTTCACGGCGTACACTGCGCAAGCAATTGGAAATATTGGGTGCCAGTGTCCATGACGTTAACGATGGTACGTCAGCTATTGACCCATTGAGTAATACAACTGAAAAGCGCGAAGAACTGTTTTCGGTTGTCTTTATCGATGAGAGTATTCGGCCTATGGGTGGACTTGAGTTGTTAAAATCGATTCGTTCAGATGCTCGTTTTGGCGCCTCTACGTTTGTCATGGTGTCTTCGGTATCTGATTTGGATGTTTGGGAATCGTCTGCAAGTGATGAAGGCTATTTATGCTGTCAAAAACCGGTTATTCGATCTCGCTTGTTTGATGTGTTAGAAACAATACAAGAGCGCGGTGACATTGATAGTGATCGTCCACAAGCGTTAGCTGTAGATCCTAATTTAGAAGAGAAAGAAATTTCATGGCCAAAGACTACGCGAGTATTGGTGGTTGATGATAATCTGGTGAATCAGGAGGTCGCTAAACAGATGCTTAGGCACTTGGGGATCGCTTGTGATACTGCTGGTGATGGCGTTGAGGCTTTGAAAGCCATGAAGCGTGAGCGGTATACGATAGTATTAATGGATTGTCAGATGCCAACAATGGATGGCTATGAAACAGCACGCCACATAAGGCGCGGAGAGGTTGGTAAAGAACAGATCCATGTGCCTATTGTTGCAATGACCGCAAATTCTTCGAGCGAAGAAAAGGAAAAGAGTGAACAGGCGGGAATGAATGACTTTCTCAGTAAGCCTTGCACATTGAATGAATTGAAAAAAGTATTATATTTTTGGCTAAGTATAAGCAAAAATAATAACAGGGAAGGTAATTCATAATATTTCGTTGTTATGATTTTGAAGCTGATAATTTTTGATTAACCTACAGTGTTGTCTAGTTGGTATATGCATAGACGATGCATACAACTATACGTCATGAACGTGCCGCACCTTTATTCAGGCTCACCCCAAAAGGGTGGGGCTTTTATATTGCGTACAGCTGAAATCCAAACGAGTATTTACGCCCGCTGCAATGAGTTAAGTTTCCATAGCCGGTAAACCGTAGGAACTATAAATAACGTTAGTACTATCGCAGTAACCATTCCGCCGACCATCGGTGCCGCCAGGCGACTCATGATTTCAGACCCTGTA
>CALBVI010000024.1 GCA_937969395.1 uncultured Spongiibacteraceae bacterium
GTTCCATATAAACATGTGGATTACGCCATGAATAATCCATCACCGTCCCTTCCAAAACAGTGGTCACACTGCTATCAAAATTAGCTCGCGAATGATGCCCATTTGCTATTCCAGACAGAGCAAACAAACATAAAATACAAAACCACTTACTCATTATCAAACCTCATATTTATTATTTTCGGGGAGATATATCGACACTGCTGCGGCCATTATCGTCAACGTTGCAATCCGCCTCATAATTTAGCGTACGACCTACTGGGTCTTTCGCATTGAATGGGATCTTCATATAAAAGTTATAAGGTTCTTCCACTACTTCCGATATTTCGTCGGTTAAAATAGTCACACTAAGCATTTTTTTTACTTCTTTCTCGACAGCTTCAGTACACATACTAGGAATAGCTTCAATATCAATTCGTGTATCCATATCCGCATCCTCCTCTGCTGTTACTCGACAATCCGCCTTATAGCGAATCAACTCTCCCTTCCTAGTAACATTATCAAAGGGCATATGGAATCGAAACGCCCATTCTTCGCTGTGATTCTGCGCTGTGATCAAATCATGTAAAACATTAATTTGACCAAATAAAATAGCTTCGTCATCTAACACTTCGTGGCAAACTGCCAACGCCTCTTCAGAGGTTAATGGTTTATTACACAACACCAAAGCCGCATCAAAACTTTTTGCTTCGGTACAGAGTTCCTCAATACGAGCGTCATCAACAGAGCCACGGCACATATTCTCACCAGCACCCTCGGCATTAAAACCCTGATAACAAGAAGCTAATAATTCTGCCGCCTCTTGCTCCTCATCCGTTAAATTTTCATCCTGATTGCTCGCCGCTGCGACGAAGGGCACTTGCTCGTTAACGACGATTATTTCATCGCCCACCTTAGGGTACTGATAACTGATGTTATAAGTGCTTCGCGACTCATCACGACAGGTAATGACAAAATAATAGTTATCATCCGTTGTTTTACTGAGGTTCATTTCACCGGCGACAACATGTTGACAGCGATCACTACTCTCCGCCTTTTCTGCCACTACCATTAGCTTAGGTTTAACATCATTAAACTTTTTCGGCAGCCATAGAACACTGGCATCAACAGCCCAGAGCTGAGTTGCAAAAAAACTTAACAATAAGATCAGAATAAAACGGCAGTGCATGGTAATTGATTCCTAAGTATTTACTTCTCTACTTTTAAGATTGCGCTAGATTGTGCTAGTAGTATCTATAGATAGTAGCAATAACATAAACCGACGATATATAAACTAGCTATCCTCGGGGCCAACCCACATAAAAGGATTATAAGCCACTTCCCATAAATGACCGTCGGGATCACTAAAGTAGCCTGAATAACCTCCCCAAAAAACATCCTGCGCAGGTTTAACCAATTTAGCGCCGGCGCTTTGCACCTCTAGCAGTAATTGATCGACCTCTTCTTTACTGGCTAAGTTATGGGATAAAGTCACACCGCGAAAACCACTACCTTGAACATCGACTTGTGCATCCTCAGCTAGCGCTGACCAGGGATATAGGCCTAACCAAGTTCCTGATAAATTAAAAAATACAGCCTCGGTTTCTATGTCTAATCGAGGTAAGCCTAAACCCTGTTGATAAAATTCCGTTGCCGCTTTTAGATCACGAACACCTAAAGTCACCATGCTAATTCTAGGTTTCACTATCGACTCCTTTATTATTCAATCATTAGTATCAACAAAGCAGCGCTTTATTATCTAAGGTCGAACGCAGGCAATACGCTTGTAAAAAAAGAGCGTTAACTGAGTCAATATCAATAAACTCGACACCATAAGCAAATCCACACTCTGGATACCACTCTGACAATTCAGCATTATTCTTAACTTTAGCCTGTAAAGTCATGTCACGTTCAAACCCGGGCTGTGACAGCATTACGCCAACATCGATTTTAGTCACCATATTAGTCAGCTCTTTCTCTAAAACAATTTTTCCGCCACCAACACTAACATCAAGCATATAGCCGGTTAACGAACTTGTTTTCATACCCAGTGCGGTATAGCCCATGATTTCAACTGGCGTATCAACCGCAAAGCGAGGATGTTGACGGCGGCGTTCAAATTCGACACCAACAGGATATTCTAGAACCAGATACAGTAGTGGCGATTCATTAATCGTTTCAATATCAGCTTCAAACCACATTGAACCTTCCGATAGCTGAGCGGAAACCTGAACAGTAGACCCCGCTTGAAATAGAACCTGACCAGGCTTATTTGGCACGCTAACCATTAAGCTTTTGCCTTTAACATAGCCGACTAGCTCAACATCGATTTGATAGGTTTTATAGTCAAGCCCAACCATTTTCAACGCTAAACTTTTACCAATCGGTAAATCTAATTCGTGCAACTTCATAAATCACTCATCACTGATAGTCATTAATTGATATTTATTATTCGTTATTTATCTACAACCTGCGTAATTGCTGATCACGCTCAGTCTTATCCAGTAAGGATAGCTGCTTTGAACGATTGTAAAAGCACTCAAGGTCTTTTTCGCACTGCTGATAAAGTGCCTGGAAAGCCGATAACCACTGATGATAGCTCGCCACCGTCGATAGTTTGGCATTATTTAAACGAGAATGATTTAGCGTTGGACGATTAGCTGACTCACCATCTGTCGAATTCGCGGGGGCATCAACACCCATCCAGCGGTCATATCGGCTATCACCAGCCCACTTTAGTTTAAAGTCTTGATAATCAGCAGTGATTAATCGCTCTATGATTTGCTGCTTTTGTACCCTCATAGCCTCTTCCTCTATAGCACTGCTGTAAAGCTGCTCTAGCTGAGTACGGGCTTGTAAAATCAAAGCCACAAAATCCTCACTCATTGCTTGCTGCTGCCTATATAAATCAAAGTCATTCGACTCATCAGCCATCTCACTATTTTCCTGACTAGCTTGATACGCTAGCCATTTTTTGACACCTTCAATCTCAACTGCCGTAGCAAAGCTTTCGTTGAATTCGGTATCACCCGCAAGGTATAACTGTTGATGCGCTAGCTCATGAAAAATCAGCCCCGCTAGGCGGCTGTCATCACGGTATAAAAAGGTATTGAGTACCGGATCCGCAAACCAGCCTAAGGTCGAGTATGCAGCAACACCCCCAACATAAGTATCGTAGCCCTGTGCCGATAATTCCGCGGCATAATCCAGCGCATCTTGCTCTGAAAAATAACCTCTATAGCTGACACAACCTGCTATAGGGAAGCACCATTTTTTTGGCGATACCGAAAAAACTTCCGCAGCAAAAACATTCCACACCGCATGGGAGCGCTGCAAATCCGCAAAATATCGGTAGCTATCATTATCAGGCAGTGCCAAATGCTCGGTAGCGAATTGTCTAATTTGCTGTATCAACACTAAACGCTGAACTAATGCTGGCTCAGTTTCTTTATTCTTAATTAAGGTTTCGATCGGTTGACGCTGGCGCAACATCGACCACTGGCCAGTCGCGAGCTGTGAGTAATAGCCAATAGACTCACAAGCAGCAATGGCGACCACTAACAACGCAACAAGTAATAAGCGAAAAAACACAATCATACTTTTTCGACTTGAGCTTTTCCGATCAGCAGCCATTATTCGCCTATTATGCCCGTGACATAAAACTACAGTTGTCAGTATTAATTTTTATTTTTTCGCCCTGTTCTAAATACTCAGGCACCTGCACAACTAAACCAGTAGACATAGTGGCGGGCTTGGTTCTCGCCGAGGCACTAGCGCCTTTGATACCCGGCGAGGTTTCTTCAACGGTCATAATGACCGACTTAGGTAACTCAATGCCAATCACTACTTCTTCGACGAGCAAACCCATAACACTTTCCATGCCTTCAAAAATATAGAGTGCATCGTCACCTAAATCATCATTACTTAAAGCGTGCTGACTGTAATCTTCGTCATCCATAAAGACATAGTCATCACCTTCCATATAGGAAAATTGCATCTTCCGGCGCTCAAAATCAATATCAGCTAAGATGTCGTCGCCTTTTAAACTTTCATCCACTTTTTGCCCGGTCTTAGCGTGATTCATACGAATCTTATAAAGCGTATTAGCACCTCGCGATGAAGGTGACTTAGTCTCAATATGCTTAATGATATGTGGCGCGCCTTTGTATTCAACCACATCACCTTTTTTTAATTCGCTCGCTTTTGGCACAATTAACTCCTTAATGCTTGGGGTTTAATCATAGAACATGACCGCAGGCTTTCTTCACTGCTTTTTCATCGTATAATGGCAACATTCTAACACCATGCATTCTAGTAAGCAGGTAGCAAAATGGTCGATTTCAAACGTATATCTATTGATGATGTGCAACAAATGATTGATTCACAGCCAGTAGCCATTGTTGATGTACGCGATATACAGTCCTATCAAACCAGCCATATTGAGGGTGCCTGTCATCTGGACAATAACAGT
>CALBVI010000025.1 GCA_937969395.1 uncultured Spongiibacteraceae bacterium
CTTGCCACACCCGCCGACCTAGCCCTACGCATTATGTCCGACTTAGTTATGCACGGCCGAGTTATCCGTGGCTGGCTCGGTATTGATGAAGCGACTGCGCTATCACCAGAACTCGCTGCCGCCAACGGACTGCCAAATGGCAACGCTATTATCATCTCCAAGACCACACCATCAGGACCCGCCGATCAAGCAGGTATTATCGTCGGCGACATTATTACCAGTATTGCCGACCAACCCGTAGGTGATGGCCACGCAGCAGTAAACCTTATTGCCGCTATCCGACCAGGGGAAACGGCAGCTATTGATATTATGAGGAATGGTTTGCCACTTCGAATCAATACCGTAATAGGCTCTCAACCAGAGGCTGTCGAGCAAGAATAGCTTCTTTTAAGAAAACTATTTCTTAATTCGGTACTCAGCAGAACGCGCATGAGCGGTCAAAGATTCACCTCGAGCCAACACAGAAGCAACCTTTCCTAAATCAGATGCCCCCTGCTGTGAACAGTGAATAATTGAACTGCGCTTTTGGAAATCGTACACACCTAACGGCGATGAGAACCTAACAGTCCCTGACGTTGGCAAGACATGATTGGGGCCAGCACAATAATCACCCAGAGCTTCTGACGTATAAGGACCCATAAAAATCGCACCGGCGTGACGAATATGCGGCAATAGCGTATCTGGATCAGCAACCGACAACTCCAAATGCTCTGGAGCAATACGATTACACACCTCAACAGCTTGCGCTAAATCACTGACTTTTATCAAAGCCGCTCGATTTTTTAATGAAGCAGTAATAATTTCTTTACGTTCCATTGTCGGCAGTAACTTATTAATACTGTCTTGTACCTGTTGAATAAAATCAGCATCGGGACAAACCAATATCGATTGCGCATCTTCATCGTGCTCAGCCTGCGAAAATAAATCCATCGCCACCCAATCTGGATCGGTACTAGCATCACTAATGATTAAAATTTCGGAAGGACCGGCAATCATATCCAAACCAACCTGACCAAACACTTGGCGCTTGGCAGTAGCTACGTAGATATTGCCGGGACCAACAATTTTATCGACTCGCGGAATTGTTTCGGTGCCATAAGCCAATGCAGCAATCGCCTGCGCGCCACCAACAGAAAAAACACGATCAACACCGGCAATTGCAGCCGCCGCTAATACAATAGGCGCAAGCCCTGCCTCAGAAGCGGGACTCGTCATAATAATTTCATCAACCCCGGCCACTTTCGCAGGAATAACATCCATTAATACGGTTGATGGATAAGCAGCTTTACCACCGGGCACATAAACACCAATTCTTTCTAAAGCTGTTATTTGCTGGCCCAATACAGTGCCATCCGCTTCAGTGTAAGACCAAGATTCCTGCCGTTGATGCTGGTGATAACTGCGAATACGATCCGCTGCTTGCTGTAGGGCTGCACGCTCCTGCTCACTAATTAAATTTACAGCATTGGCAATTTCTTCCGCCGATACTTCTAGCGCCGCTACCGAATCGGCATTCGCTCGATCAAATTTATTAGCGTACTCTAACAACGCCTGATCGCCCGATGTTTTTACTGCTGCAATAATAGTATCAACAGTCGTTACAACTGCGTCATCCGATACCGATTCCCAGGCTAACAGCTGATTAAGCTGTTCTTCAAAGTCAGTTTGACCGGCATCTAAATAGGTTAAGTTCAAGGTTGTCATCTAACTGGCGCTCGCCTCTGTATTACTTTTCTCTTCAGCTATTCCAGCTTCAACTGCCACGCGCAAACTATCAATAATAGCTTGAATACGCGCGTGCTTGCGCTTCATTGCAGCGCGATTAACCACTAAGCGGGAGCTAACATCAGCTATCAGATCCAACGGCTCCATACCATTGGCCCTTAAGGTATTACCGGTATCAACGATATCAACAATCAAATCTGCCAAATCCATTAATGGCGCCAATTCCATTGCACCATACAACTTAATAATATCCGCCTGCATGCCCCGTTCTGCACAATATTTTTTAGCGATATTGGTAAATTTTGTCGCCACCCGAACTCGCCCTTGCGGTAAATCTTTACCCACCAAGCCAGCAGTCATCAAACGGCATTTAGAGATATTTAAATCCAGCGGCTCATACAAATCAGCACCACCGATTTCCAACAACATATCTTTACCAGACACCCCCATATCAGCGGCGCCATGTTTAACATACGTAGGTACATCGGAACCACGAATAACCAACAAACGGATATCAGGCTGATTCGTTTCAAAAATCAACTTGCGACTTTTACTGATATCCTCCGCAGGCTCGATACCAGCTGCCGCCAATAACGGCAAAGTCTCTTTTAAAATACGACCCTTAGTGAGGGCGATAATAATTTCTTGGTCCATAATTTTTAATCAACTGGATTGATAGATAATAATTCGATAAATAACGTTACTAAAACACAACAACAGCCAGCCTGATAATTACTGTTTAGTAATGACCGACCTGACCATCAAATCAACCGGGAAGCCGATGGATAGTCGCACCCAATAACTGAAGCTTTTCTTCAATACACTCATAGCCGCGATCAATATGATAAATACGGTCGACCACAGTATCGCCCTCAGCAATCAACCCAGCAATAACCAAGCTGGCGGAAGCACGCAAATCCGACGCCATAACGGGCGCAGCATGTAATTTATCAGTACCGGTAATAATCGCGGTATTACCCTCGATAGAAATATTGGCACCCATACGACTCATTTCTTGCAATTGATTTAAGCGGTTTTCAAAAATGGTTTCGATAACCGTACTAACACCGTCAGATATCGCATTCATCGCTGTAAACTGCGCTTGCATATCTGTCGGAAAAGCAGGGTAAGGCGCAGTGCGTACACTGACAGCCTTAGGCCTACGACCCTCCATATCTAACTCAATCCAGTCATCGCCACTGCTGATTTTAGCGCCCGCTTCTTCTAACTTAACCAATACCGCCTCTAAAATATCAGTGCGAGTATCTTTTAATTTCACTTTGCCACCGGTCGCAGCCGCAGCTACTAAATAAGTACCCGTTTCAATTCGGTCAGGCATCACAGCATATTCACAGCCATGTAATTTCTCAACACCTTCGATAGTGATAGTTGCTGTACCATGACCTTCAATCTTGGCACCCATCGCTATTAAAAACTCGGCCAAATCGACAACTTCAGGCTCCCGCGCTGCGTTTTCAAGTACGGTTTTACCTTCTGCTAACACCGCCGCCATTAATATATTTTCTGTACCGCCAACGGTAACAGTGTCCATCAATATATGAGCGCCTTTTAAACGACCGTCAACCTTAGCTCGAATATAGCCATCATCAATTTCTATTGTCGCACCTAGCGCCTCAAGCCCCTTCAAGTGAATATCAACAGGACGGCTACCAATTGCACAACCGCCAGGGAAAGAAACATTCGCCTCGCCAAAATGGGCCAACATCGGACCGAGCACTAGAATCGATGCCCGCATCGTTTTAACCAGCTCATAGGGAGCCGTTAATTCTTGAATAGTATTAGCATCAATTTCTACGCTAAGACGTTCATCAATAATCATATCGACGCCCATGCAACGAAGTAATGCAATCATCGTGGTTATATCGTGCAAATGGGGTAAGTTATGAATAGTGACCGGCTCATCAGCCAGCAACGTTGCCGCCAAAATGGGTAATGCCGCATTTTTAGAACCCGAGATGCGGATCTCACCACTTAAAGTTGCACCACCGCTAATGACTAACTTATCCATAACATTTCCTCAGCCTTACAAAATGACTGTTATATTTATTTAAATCGAGCACTTTTGCATCGGGAACTATTGCTGTTCCCACTCTGCACGAGTGAACGTTTTCATATTAACCGCATGAACACTGCCATCAGCAATTTGCTGATTTAATCCCGCATAAACTAACTGCTGTTTCTTCACCGCATTTAGCCCCTCAAACACATCACCGATAACGGTGACATTGTAATGGCTGCCTTCACCTTCAACCTCAATGTCACACTCGGGCAAGTGCGCTTGCAATAATTTTTTTACGTCAGCTGGCTGCATGACTATTACTCCATAAATACATGTCACAAATACTTCTACAGCTATTTCCGTAACAGCTTATTTATCAACACTTTTGCTAACAATAAGCAGCTAAGAATAAGCCACGAAAACGAGGAATTGTACGGAAGTTACTGGCTAATAGCGAGATGCCATCGACATCAATTAGCCAGTACTCACAAACTAATAGAAGACCAAACAGCCTCTACCAAAGGAAGATTATTGCGCAGAAGGATCAACCGACCAATTCTCGATCACCCTATCAATGTCTTGATTGTACTGTTTAGCCGCTGAGGCAAACTGACTCTGATAAACTTTACCTAAGTTAATCGCTTCAATCGTAACATTGCGTAATTTCCAAGCACCTTTACGATCTTGTTTCATTTTATATTGGACTACATAAGGTTTTTCGGACTCACCGTAAATATGCTGTACCACAGTGACACTTTCACC
>CALBVI010000026.1 GCA_937969395.1 uncultured Spongiibacteraceae bacterium
TTCCCTGGCTTAAGTAGTAAAGGCTTAAAAACGTTCACAACGGACTGGCGAAAAAAGTTCACGATCGATATGAAGTCCCGCCGCAAGTGGATTGACGCGTCAGGCAAAAATACATTCCTTGATCTGCTTCGGGTTGATCTGCTTACTTCCATCGTTCGAGGCGAGTCATTCGTTAAGTTCAACGATATAGCGGAACCGCGGGGCTCACTAGGCTTTAACATGGCCGTTATTGAGCCGGAGCGTGTCGCTACGCCTGAAAGATTCAAAGATGACGCAACCGTCAAGGATGGTATTAGAACCTCGACATCGGGCTATCAGCAGGGATACTACATACACAAATTCCATATAAGCCAGAAACAGGATAATCCGTTCGTGCTTGTTCCTGCAGTGAACGAGTTTGGAAAAGTTCAAGTTGTGCACAACATGATTCAATGGACGCCAGAGCTAACACGCGGCATGAGTCAGCTGGTCGCTAACCTGGTGGATATCAAAAAGAAGGGCATCATGAAGGATGCAGCCCTTGAAGACATGATCGCCAAGGCTCAGATCGCGCTTGTGATCCGATCAAATAAGTCTGATATCGCTGAAATGTTCGACATGACAGAGGTTGACGCCGGCGAAATGCAGTCGCAGGTGAGTCAGTACATGGACGAATGCTTCGACCATCACAGCGACCTAGGTCAAATGAAGCATGGCGATAAGCCAATATTAAGATTGTTTGATGGTGAGACTTTGGACGGTTTCTCTCCTGCGAATTCGGCAGGCACGTTTAAAGACTTTTGCGATTACTTAAACGCTGAACAGGCCCGGCCGTATGGGTTATCAGCCGAGATGGCAACCCAGCGCTGGAACGATACAAACTTCTCAGGCGCTAGGGCGGGAATGATTTCCGTTAAACGTAACACCGCAGTACAGCGACAGCGCGTTCCAGAAAATACATCTCAGTGTGTATGGGAGCGATGGTTGGCCGATGCGTTCCTTCGCGGAAAGATCGAAATGCCGGGTATACCGGATCCGCTAAAGGCTCATGTATTTTTCATGGAAAACGTCGACGCCATTGGTTGCGCAACATGGACGGGTGGCGCCTGGGAAGAAATCGACCCGGTTAAGACAGCCGCGACTTACAACCTGCACAAATCCATAGGTATAGCCACATACACCAGAGCAGCCAATGAGCTGGTAAACACAGAGTTCGAAGACCTGCTAGATGAGAAGTTTTACGAGCTTGAATGCATTAACGAAAGGCTAGAGGCCGGCGGCTATCCAAAGATAGCGGATCCGGTCAAATTCCTATTTCCAGACAACGATCTTGTGACCGATTTAATGATGAAAGAAGGATTTAATTCCAATGAATAGAAACGGTATATGGCTTATTGATGAGGACGAGATAACCAGCTTGTTTTCAGAATATGATCAGGCTATGAGTCGAAATGACGATAGCGTTCGTTCTGTTCCGGAAGTTGTGCAGGAATACGACGGCTTTAACGTTATGCGTATACACGGCGCTCTGATGGCTAGGTCAAACCGGTTTACTGATTACTTCGGTATGAGTACGACCGACAATTTGATGAAAACGTTCGACGAGCTTTTGGCTCAGGATGATAAGCCGATTTTGTTAGATATTGACGGACCAGGCGCAGAAGCGAAGCTGATATTTGAATTCGCAGATATGATTTACAGCGCGGGTGATCGGGTTACCTCCTACACAAGTGGGACCGCTGCTTCAGGCCATATGGTTCTATATCAAGCTGCTCAAGGCGGAAGGTATGCGCACGAATCTGCTTTGATCGGATCGGTGGGCGTGCTCGGTTATTACATGCGCGATAAAGACGACTACGGGATTGTTACTTCCAAAAATGCTGACAATAAATACCCAAGTAAGAAGTCGGTCAAGAAGCGAATCGACGGCATAGAAGCACTATTTACTGAAAGGCTATCACTTTATACGGGTAAGAGTATCGATGACGTTGTCAAGTCTGGTGATAACGGTGCATTGTTCACGGGCAAGGTTGCGCTGGACGAAGATTTCGTCGATGTGCTTACCGATTACCAAACAATGCTGGGTCAAATAATGGCGAAAGATAAAGTTGAAAACGCTGGCGAGAATAACGATTCCGTCACCGAAGCAGTAAGCGCGGCAGTCTCTGCCCGTGATGCTCGCTGGGAAAAGCTAATGGCTCACCCTAAAGCCGCTGCAAACATGAGCGCGGTCTCGCATTACGCAAAGCTTCCTATCAGCGATGAAGATGCTGTTAAGTCTCTGGACCTAATTCCTGAAGCTCAAGTTAAGGATGCTCCAGCCGGTGACGACAAGCCAGATGATTCAACATCTGAGAAGGTCAGCACCGAAGACATGACCAAGGCTGCGACAGAAGCTGCAGTTGCCGCGGTTAGCAAATTATACGCGGGTGCAAACCCTACCATCCCACACGGTGACGGCGACGAGCCTGAAGGTGGCGGTGATGACGATGAAACAAAAGAGCCTACAGATGATGAGCGCGCAGAGAAAGCCGCAGAGCGTCGTTACGGGAAAAACAAATGAGCTGCAAAGTAGAAATAAACGAACGCAAGACAGTTATTGCGCCGAAGGGTTGTGTCGTTTGCCGTGAAAGCGGAAAGACTCAACGCTTGGTCATTTTGACTAATGGCAGAGAATATCAAAAATGCCAGCCAGTCGTTTTGTCTCCAGAGCAGCCAGAAACCGGGTGTTGTGTAGTCCAGCCTATGACTGCTCCAGGTCAAACCATTTACGGTGTAATCACTTGCTACCAAAATTTGACAGACGCGCCTGAGGGCGAAGTCTGCAAAACAAATGTATTGCGTTGTGCAACGTTCGACATGAAGTCAATGTGCTGGCCTGATTCTTTTAAAGAAGAAGATCTAGAGCGTATCGCATGCACGCACGACAAGCCTTGCTTTGTAAATCGTGAAGGTTGTCTCGAAAAGCCAGATTGGGTATCCGGCCAACCTGTACAGGAAAAAATTTAAGATATGGCTATCGAATCAGCAATAAAAGAATGCGTTGACGGTCTGACTCCTCGTTACTTTGACGGTGTTCGTGATAAGCGTCGACAGAAGTATCCTAAGTTTTTCCGTGACGTTATCTTCAAAGAAGCCGATAGGCTGACGTCTAAGTCGAAGGCATACTGGCGCGAACTGACAAAAGATACGCCGCAGTTTGTTCCGCCTGTAGTTTGCGCATGTGATGATTTCACTTACGTAAACACGTCGGATCAGTGGGTGGAAAAGGACATCACATTCCCATATATGCAACTTGGCGCATCAATCGATTGTGATTACATTTTCACTGTCCGAGCTGAAGAAAGCGAAGACGGCGATCGGGAGCTTGGGGATGCTATCGAAGATAGCTTTCTAGAAGAGCAAGAGATTGTAGACGATGCCTTTGACATTCGCGAAGATCTATGGGCTGCAGAGTTGGCTCTTACTGGTCGAGCTAAGATTGAAGGTAAAGGTTTTAAGCCTTATTACATCGAATTCAAACGATCTAAAGAACTAGAAGAAACCCTTAAGGGTGATCAGATCTGGGGTAAAGACAGTTGCGCGAATCCTTTCGCACATTTGGATATGATGAACAACCGAATGTTTTGTAAAGGTTTGGGTAATACGGTTACTGACATCATTATGTCGCAAAACACGTGTGACAAAATGATGGCTTCTCCGCTTCTACAGGAATGCATGAAAGGGTTTAACCCTCGCATGTTCTTACCTTCAGTTATGGGAAGCTCTGAAATCAGCCTAGAAATGAAAGCACCTTTTCAGGGTGCGAAGCTTGCGTTTGTTATGCGCGGCGATAACGGCGTAAACGTCAATATATGGTGTGTGCGTGCGTTCTACGATTTCAAAGATCCATCGACTGGTCAGCTTGTTAAGTGCGATCTAATCAAAGACGGTAAAGTCTGGGGTTATGATTTAAGCGGCGGTCCTACTTCATACCGTGCTGGCTACATTTATGGCGGCATTAAGAACATGCACGCTGGCCGTGATCGTAAGCGTCGGCGCTTTGCGCGGGCTTATATTCCAGAAAACGGGAAATCAATGAAGTACACGTCAGAATCTGCAGCGTTGCCTATTATTCGCTGTCCTGACGCTAGCTTCTGCTTAACTGTTTGCCCAGAGGGTAAGTAAATGGGACATCCTAGCGATCGTATATTCACGGTTCCAGAAGGCGCCACTCATTCGTATTACAACCATTCAAAAGCAAAGTGTGTGGTTGCAACTGCGGGCGATGAAGTTCGTATGTCTGCAGAAGCGTTCGCGGCGTGCATGGGTGTTTCTGAAAAGGCCAAAGACCTTGTTAAAAAGGGTCATCCAAAGTTTGAAGGAATGAAGGGCGGAGTGCCTGCTTTCCCGTCAAATACTTACACTATCGAGCCGGGAGAACATATTTGTATTGTTCTGGCTGATCTTGGTGATTGCCCACCAGAGCTTCTGAACCTTAACTGGTGCTCCGGTTGTTTGCGTACCTCTGTTGACACGTTGTTACCACCAGAGACGCTTACCGCTACTGAGAACCTTAACGGCGCTGCGATCAATGAGCAGTTCCCGTTTGTGGGTGAAGATCCAGTGACGTGTGTGCGTCCTGAAAAGTTCTACATCTACAACACAAATTCCGCACCACAAACTGTGTCGGTAACGCCGCACAGCTAAACAAAATTACAAAAGGTCCAAACCATGGGTTTACATAACAGACTGTTTGGTAACCCTGGCGGTCCCGGTGGTTACCTAGCGCAGAAGCTAGAAGTACATCAAGATCAAACCTCTAAAGATCTTATTTATTCATTGCGAAAGATTGACGGTGTTCTTCACTGGAATGACGCGTCAGGAAAAGAGCATAGTTGCGACGTCGGCGACGAAAAACAAACCATTTTCAAATCTGGCGACCGTCTGCCGGTTGATCTGGAAGGCCTTGTTTGCCTTATTACTAATACCGGTGAAGTCATCCAACTAGGCGCTGGGTCGATTATTCCTGAAGATGTGCAAAGTTCAGTTGTGTATGACCATAAAAACGACTGTGCGGAAATAATCAATAAGAAGCCAATCATTTCTCAGGCTTCAGAACCAACAGAACTTCAAATCAAAGCCGGTATTTGTATCTGGAACAATACAACTGATGGCTGCCTTTACACACTAGACAATAACGGCTGTTTTGTATCAGCCGATCAAGCGAGCGTATAACATGATTGTAGAAGCGAAACCTTGGGTAGTTGGTCAAGATCTAACTGGTACAAATGGAGTTGAGTACACAGCGTCAGGCCCTTCTTCATATAAGCGAAGATTACCGGATCCAGTAGAGCCGCCAGCACCAGTTCCAGAATCACAAGAGCTGTATCTAGCTGGTGATGTGTTGCCCGTTAACATGCAAGGAACCGTGAAGGTTTGCGTTGGCACGGATTCAGAAGTTATTTGTTTGGGCGCCGGTGATGAAGTTCCGGCCGATGTCATTGGTAGCGTTTTTGTAGACGAGCGAACTTTGCGCGCGCAATGGATGCAAGATCCTGTTAAGGACGGCGTAAAGCCTTTCATCGCTCAATCTGACGAGCCTAGTGCAGAGCAAGTCGAATCTGGTGTTTGTCTCTGGCGTTCAACTTTAGACGGTTGTCTTTATAGCCTGATGGCTGATGGCACCTGGTTCTCTTCTGACAAGCGCGATACAGTAGACGGTTATTCTGTTCAAGGCGTTGCGGATGGAACGCAGCTCGATTTGGACGGAAACGCTATTCCGGCGGGCAACCAAATTATCACGTATTACGACGCTAGCGGATTGGTGGTTAATTCAAAGGATTGTACTGACGATAATACCTACACCATCAGAATCACAGCTGTAGCGGACGGCATTGACGATGCGGGTAATCCATATTCTGCAGGCGATATTCTTATGCAAACGCCTGATGGTGATTTGTTCTGCCAGACCAAAACTTTAGACAGTGACACGGTTGATGGCTTTGCTGTTCAAGGTGTTTCAGATGGAACACAACTTGATGCAGATGGTTTGGCCATTCCAGCGAACACGCAAATCATCACGTTTTTTGATGAAAACGGCGACGTTATTAATTCAAAGGATTGCACTGATGAATTTGCTGTGCTTCAAACCGCTACAGAAGCATTCGTCGATGATGCTGGTAATAATGTAGAAGTTGGCGATCAGTACACGATGCTGGCTGGTGGAGCACGTTTATGCGCTGAGAAGGCGATCGATACCGATACACAGGATGGTTATTCTTTGCTTGGCACCTCAGACGGGAGTCAGTTAGCCCTTGATGGTGCTGCTATTGACGCGGGCGCGGAAGTCATTAACTACTATGATGCAAACGGCGCATATCTATATTCTAAAGACTGCACAGATGACGATACGTTCGGTGTTCCAAAGCTGTTAGAAGCGGACGGTCTCGACGTTTACGGTAATGCGGTCACTGCAGGTT
Source organism: uncultured Spongiibacteraceae bacterium (assembly GCA_937969395.1). Taxonomy (GTDB): domain Bacteria; phylum Pseudomonadota; class Gammaproteobacteria; order Pseudomonadales; family Dasaniaceae; genus Oceanicoccus. Next base: position 6,441 of record CALBVI010000026.1, read on the forward strand.
CACAGGTTATAGAATTTCCTGATGGATCTATCGTATGTACAGAAAAAACTGCAGCTCTATTAACAAAGTCAGGTGAAGTGCCTGCTTCAGTTCTCGACGCCTCTCAGATTGGCACAGCCTTGGCGATAGGTGACATTTCTAAAGAAGGCTGCCGTCACGAAGTTGTATGTGGTCCAGATGGCAAGCTTTGGTCAGAGCCGGGTGCGTTCTGTATCGAAGTTCAGGGCCAAGGGCTTAATGTGCCTCAGCAAGATTTCGTGCCGCTATTCACTGATGCGCAGGGAGGCATACAAACGCAAGTTCTGCCGGGTGAATTAGAGTTTGAGATTGTCGTACCCGACCACTGTCAATGTGGAATCGCCCACATACACTTTAATGGTGCTCAGATGGTTAATACGTTTCATCACGTTGCGGCCGATGCCAATATTATAAACGCCGGTTTTGGTTTGCAAATTCAGTTCAACAACAGCGGCACTTGGACTAACTTAGCGTCAGCGAACGCCATCAAAGGTTTTCACGGAGCAGACGCAACACAAGGCGCTGGAGCATTCGGCGGCGCCAGTCGAGTTCAACCTGTACCGGGTGTTTTTTGTCCGGGTGATGTGATCAACGTCAAGTTGCGCAAGACTGCAATTCTTTGGTCTACCCCTCCTGGTTGGACAAGTGCGGGTTGGGGCGGAAAGTTGTTAGGCTCTGAATTTACTTTTGGAAAGCTAACATTCTGCACTAATGAGGAGAACAATTAATGAGGCAGGAAACGAAAGTGACGATGAAAGGGGCCACTCGTATAGAGGAGACCTTCACGGTAACAGAGGGGAAGAAAACGTTACTTAGTCGCGTCAAGATCGACAACTATGTTGAAGACAAAGGCATGACTGATGACGAGATGAAAAGGCACATCATGAGCGAGCACTATCCGAGCGGGATCCCTGCCTAAATGACTGCTATTGACCTGACACATCTTGGTACCCGTGATGGTAGGGGTCCGGA
>CALBVI010000027.1 GCA_937969395.1 uncultured Spongiibacteraceae bacterium
ATCGATTAATTTGGCTCAAAGTGAAGCCGACGATTTGCGTGTTGAAACAGCATTAATTGAGCGGATACCAGAAGTTCGTCATGTAATTTCTCGTGTTGGTTCTGACGAGTTGGGTCTTGATCCCATGAGCTTAAATGAAAGCGATATGTTTCTTGAGCTTGCCCCGCGATCTGAATGGCGTGGCCCAGATACTGAGTGGCTCGTTGATGAAATGCGAATCGTGATGGCCGATTTTATCGGTATAGAAACAGCATTTACACAACCCATCGAAATGCGTGTATCTGAATTATTAACAGGTTCCGGTGGTGATCTGGCGATAAAAATATATGGCGCTGATGCTGACACACTAGCAAGCCTCGCCGGTGAAATCGAAAAAGTGATTGCAGATGTTGACGGAGCAACCGAAGTGTTTACAACATCGAATGATGTCGCTGAATACCTACAAGTAGATATTTTGAGCCAGCGTGCAGGACGCTTTGGTTTAAATGCGACGACAATCCAAAATGAATTAAGAGCACGTTTAGAGGGCGTGCATGCGGGAGAGGTCATTGAGCCCGATAGGCGAACGCCGATATTAATTCGATCAGATAAACGTTATCGAGATAGCTTGTATGGATTTGAGGATATCAAATTAGTTACGCCGACTGATCAAACCGTACATTTATTTGATGTTGCTTCCGTTCAGCGTGCAGAGGGTTTAGCCAGCGTTGAGCGGGAGAATGGTTCTCGATATGCCGTTGTAGAAGCGTTTGTTTCAGGACGGGATTTGGTTGGCTTTGTTGAAGATGCGCAGAGAGCGGTTGAACAGCAAGTCGATTTTCCTGCAGGTTACCAGGTTAGCTTTGGTGGTGAATTTGAAAATCAGCGCCGCGCTGCTGCCAGATTATTAATTATGATTCCAATCTCACTCGGGCTTATTTTTGTCGTTTTGTTCGCTGCACTTAAATCATTAAGGCAGTCAATTTTAATTCTTTGCAATATACCTTTTGCCTTAGTTGGTGGAGTGATTGCCCTCAGTGTTTCTGGTGAATATTTATCTGTGCCGGCATCGGTAGGATTTATTGCTTTATTAGGTATCGCTGTACTCAATGGTTTAGTGCTTATTACATACTTTAATGATCTTAGAGCTTTGGGGGTTAGTGTTGAAGACACCATAAGGCAGGGATCAGTTAGACGTCTTCGCCCTGTGTTGATGACAGCGACAACGGCGGCGTTTGGGTTGATGCCATTACTTTTTTCTAGCGGACCCGGTTCAGAAATACAAAAACCATTAGCCATTGTTGTGATTGGCGGTCTTATTTCATCGACATTACTGACACTATTTTTATTGCCGCTGATATATCGACGCTTTGGTGTTGAGCGAGCAATAAAGACTAATGAAAATGCCAGCGAAAATTCTAAGGAGGTCCAATGGATACGCCCCTACGCAAATTAACCTTAACTTGTCCTAAGGCTGGAGCTGTTTCTATTTTAGATGCGCTTGATGATATCGAGCCAAAGATTTTAGGTTATACCTTTATCGATGGACAGGGCCGTGGTCCACATCTTGACTACGTGAATGCCAGTGAGAAAGTTCAGGGAGCCATGCGTGTTGTCTTGATTGTGATGGTCTTACCAGAAGAACAAATTGAGAGCGTGCTAGCGATGATCAAAGAAGTCTATCGCCGTCCACAGCTGTCTTATTGGGTTGAGCCAATTCTAGACTTTGGGAAACTACAATGATATTTAAATATTCTTTTGCTGTCATAGCATTGCTATTGTCGAATTATAATAACGCCCAGACCTTAGCTGCTAATATCCAGCAGCATGAAATTGTTAGCTTTATGGAATTTGCTGTAATGAGTGCGACATCAGTTGCTATTGCTAAAGCAGATATCGCACGTGCTGAAGCTAAAGCGGTGACATTAAGAGTGGGATCTTATGAATTTGAAGCAGCTATTGGTGGTGGCATACGAGAAGTTTCAGAGCTTGCGGGTCAACAAGAATACAGCGAATGGGGGGCCGGCCTATCGAGAACTCTGCGCCTACCTGGGAAGCGTAAAACTGATCAGAGTTTGGCAAAAATTGAAGTTCAGTTAGCGACAGCTGCCTATAAAAATTCGTTGTCTAATGAACGGTTAGCATTTATTGAGCAGTGGCGTGCTTGGTCAACAGCTTATCGATTAGTAGCGGTTGCCAAACGCCAGGCGGAGGAAGCACAAAAACTTAGTGATCTTGTTCAGATTCAAGTAGACCAAGGTGCTGGCCGTCAAATAGATGCCGATCAACTACGCGCCGAAACCGAGCTGGCAATGCTGCAAGCTGAGCAAGATGAATTTGCAATGATTACAGCGCGAAGAACCTTAGAGGCTTATTATCCTGATCTTTTGTTACCCATTAAACCGGCTGTATTTAATTTGTCAACGACTGATATAGATTTACTTTCATCTGCGCAAACGAATAAATCCCCACAGCAATATGTAGCCGAGGCCGCTAGAGAAAAGGCACGACTGACTGCTCAACGTGCTCGTCAAGATCGCATGCCTGATCCGACAGTGGGTATCGAGTTTACTGATGAGTTTGATGGTCAGGAATCTGCTATAACAGCTCATATTAGTATTCCCATAGGCGGCAGCGCGAGGCGGGCATCATCGCGTTTGGCGGCCGAACAAATGAATATCAGCAACTTAGAACTTGAACTAGCCAATAGAATCTCTTTACAAGAAAGAGCCTTGACAGAAAAAATGGCCCGTTTGTCACTGTCTACAAAAGCGCGTACTGATGATGCTGCAGCTATTTCTATGGTTGCATTAGAGCGGCTTGAGCAGGGTTATAAGAAAGGTGCTGTTACTATTAATGATTTGATTCGTGCTCGTCATTCACATTACTTAATGGAACGGTCTCGTATTGAACAACAGGGAAAAAGTGAACAAGCATTTTTAACGTTATTAGCGATGTATTTAAGTGGCATTGAGATTAGCTAACGTACCACACCTTTAATGCTAGATATGTGATTGATTGTGATAAGAGTATCTTCAGTATTTTTGAAGATACTTGGTGTTATTAGTTA
>CALBVI010000028.1 GCA_937969395.1 uncultured Spongiibacteraceae bacterium
GGTTAAAACCATCGCTAACGTCTTCGGTGATTTTGTTAAGCGCCATTAGCCATTGGCTGCCGATTGAAAAATGTGATGCTTCTGGACGACATTGCTTGCCATTATTCGCCCAGATACGAACTTCCTCATTAAATTCTTCACCATTATTTTTGTTATCTAGTAGTGTTCGTTCAATTCGAAGATCAAGAGAGTTGCCTCTACTATTGATGATTTCACCGCTAACAATAAAATCAGCTCGTTTAAAGGCCTTGGTAAAAGGCCCCTGCCATATACATTCGCAGGCAGGGTTATCTTGCGCCCATGAATATGAATGCATATTCAACAAAATAATGAATGCGGTGATGAGCGTTTTAAGCATAAGTTTTAATATTGAAAATCAATTGAGCATTAATTCTACAATTATTTTGGTGTTTTTTACATAAGTGATAAGGCTCTATAATCGTCAATTTTATAGGTCGAACAGAGCGGTGGTCTAGCTTTTTGTTTGTTATTAAAATCGAAAAAGGGAGCCGTAAGCTCCCTTTCAATATAATGCATTACCACTAATTGTTAAAAGTGGTAATAAACGCCGGCGAAAGCACCATCAATGGTGATGTCTACTTGTTCGTCATCGTCGTCAACATCGATAACAAAGCTTCTGATACCAGCTTCAATACCAAGGCCTACTGTTGTTTCGTAACCGAGAACGATTTTATAGTCAGTTAAAGATGCTTCTTCAAAACTGATGATATTAGCGTTGGCCGCGACAAATAATCCGGTTAAAGGAAGTTCCGCTTCAGCGCCAAGGTAAAGCATGGGGATTACGCTATCAATTTCTAACTCTGCACTGTCATCGACTGAGCTAATTGAAAAACCTTCGCTAAATTGACGTAAGGTAAGACCAACATCCAGTGATACCCAGTTATCTAGGATTTCGTAGTAGAGAGTAGCATCAGTGTGGGATAGGTCGCTAGTAGAAGTAATAGCTGTGCTAGTTTCATAGTCGACATCATCAAAAGTAATTTGACGGCTTAGTGTGTTGTCTGCGGTGATTTCTAGTTCCGTGCGCTGCAGCATTAAGTTGGGAATAAGAGGTACCGGATGCTCAAGTAATGCATAAATAGTCATGCCGGACTCATCACTAAAACCAAGGTCATCGTTGATGTCTATCTGATCAATAGTGTCTATGCTTGATTGAACAAGACCTTCATAGTCCTGTGACCAAGAATAACCTCCGACTTTAAAGCCCAGTGTATCGGCTTGTACCATAGCTGTGGAGCTAAGGCCTGCAAGTGTGGCAATTGCAGCGGTTAAGAGTTTGTGTCGCATGATTGTAGCTCCATAAGCATTAAAAATGGTTGAATATAGTCGAATAAAAATAATTGTTTGAAGTCTAGCAGAGCAAACGCATTTGTCCTTTATCGGGCCATCATTTTTGCGACGTCCTTTGCAAAGTAAGTGAGAATGCCGTCTGCGCCTGCTCGTTTAAAGGCGAGTAGTGATTCCATGATAACGGCTTCCTTTGCTAGCCAGCCGTTATTGATGGCGGCCATATGCATCGCATATTCACCGCTGACTTGATAAACGAAGGTGGGAGCTGCGAGCTCGTCCTTCACTCTACGGACAATATCTAAATAAGGCATGCCGGGTTTAACCATGATCATGTCGGCGCCTTCGGCTAAGTCGAGTGCGCATTCGTGCAAAGCTTCGTCACTATTGGCAGGGTCCATTTGATAACTGTACTTATCGGCACCTTTCAGGTTGCCGGCAGAACCCACGGCGTCGCGAAACGGGCCGTAGTAGCTTGAAGCGTATTTAGCAGAATAAGCGAGTATTTTGGTATTAATATGATTGGCGTTTTCTAGCTCGGCGCGGATTGCACCAATGCGACCGTCCATCATATCTGATGGTGCGACTATATCCACACCGGCATCAGCATGCGATAGCGCTTGTTTAACTAAGGTGTCGACGGTTTCATCGTTAAGCACATAGCCTTCGCTGTTTAGTAGGCCGTCTTGCCCATGAATAGTAAAAGGGTCTAATGCAACATCGGTAATGACGCCAATTTCTGGTGCTGCATCTTTAATCGTTTTAACCGCACGTTGGGCTAGGCCGTCAGGATTGTATGCTTCTTCTGCAAACTCTGATTTTGCGCTAGCTGGTGTTACCGGGAAAATAGCGATGACAGGAATGCCCAGACTAGCAAGCAGCTTTGCTTCCTGTGCTAGCAAATCAAGACTCAATCGCTCAATGTTGGGCATTGAGGGAATCGGCTCGCGCTTATTTTGTCCTTCAATAACAAAAATAGGATAAATTAAATCATTAACGGTCAATACGTTTTCACGCATCATTCGACGAGAAAAATCAGCACTGCGCATTCTGCGCATACGAGTATTGGGAAATGCGCCTCGATGTAATGATTTTGACATGATGTAAATTCCGTTAATGATGTTAGTCGTATCGCGCTTTCGCAGTTATGACGATTTTAATGTCGCAAAAACTTTTTTCGCAACTTCTAGGGTGTATTGAATGTCATTGTCAGTATGAGCGGCTGACATAAACCCTGCTTCATAGGAGGCAGGGGCAAGGTAAATTCCTGCATCTAATAGTCCATGAAAAAATTGATTAAAGCGTTCATTGTCACAGGCCATGACTTGCTGATAATTAGTGATGGTTTTTTCTTCAGTAAAGAAACCGCCGAACATTGAACCAACGTGATTGGTGGTAAAAGGAATGCCTGCTTGTTGAGCGGCGTTTTCTAATCCGTTGGCTAGCGATGTTGTCTTGTCGAACAGGGGCTGATAAAAACCAGGTTTTTCAATTTCAGCTAATTGCGCTAGACCTGCTGCCATCGCAATAGGGTTGCCTGATAACGTGCCTGCTTGATAAACCGGCCCAAGCGGTGCGATTTGCTCCATGATTTTGCGTTTACCACCAAAAGCACCGACTGGCATGCCGCCGCCGATCACTTTACCTAATGTAGTGATGTCCGCCTCAATATTGTAATAGCCTTGCGCGCCAGTTAGTCCTAAGCGAAAGCCGGTCATGACTTCATCAATAATAAAAACGCTGCCATATTGATCGCACTGCTCGCGAATGGCTTCTAAAAATCCGGGAATAGGCGGTATGCAATTCATGTTGCCGGCAACGGGTTCAACAATAACGCAGGCAACGTCTTCGCCAATTTCGCTAAAGGCTTGTTTTAGTCCATCGATATCATTGTAAGTTAATGTGATGGTGTGATCGGCCAGTGCTGCTGGAACGCCCGGTGAGCTAGGCACGCCCATGGTTAATGCGCCAGAGCCCGCTTTAATTAATAGTGAATCAGAATGGCCGTGATAGCAGCCTTCAAATTTAATGATTTTGTCGCGGCCGGTATAACCGCGTGCTAACCGGATTGCGCTCATCGTAGCTTCGGTGCCGGAGTTGACCATGCGAACTAAATCCATATTAGGCATGATGCCGCAGAGCTTTTTGGCGAGTTCGGTTTCTATTTCAGTGGGGGTTCCAAAGCTTAGTCCTGCTGTTAGTTTTTCTTGTACTGCTTTTAAGATACTTGGGTGGGCGTGACCTAAAATCATTGGCCCCCACGACAGTACATAATCAATGTAACGTTTGCCTTCACTATCAAATAGATAGGCACCTTCGGCCCGCTCAGTAAAAATCGGTGTTCCACCTACGGCCTTAAAAGCGCGTACGGGGGAATTAACGCCACCAGGAATATATTGTTTGGCCTGTTCGAAAAGTTGTTTAGATGAAGTCATAGTTAATTAATACAGTGTTTTATTGGGATGTGGTTAAAGGGGTAGTTAATGGCGCTATTATCAAGGGATATTCCCTAAGATGCTAGAAGTTCACGATAACAAGATATAAAACAAAGTCAGCATCTCGGAGAATAGTTAAAAAGGTTTAACGACAACGAGAATAACAATCGCAAATAACATTAAAACAGGTAGTTCATTAAACCAGCGAAAAAAAATATGGCCGTGTTTAATCTCACCGGCTTTCAGTTGTTTGACATAATTACCGCATTTAAGATGATAGGCTAGCAAGCATAAAACTAGCAAAAATTTGCTATGGAACCAGCCTGCCTTCATGTAGTAATCCCAGTTATAAGTAGCTAGCCAAGCGCCAAATACCAAGGTTAGCACTGCAAAAATCGACATAAACCGATAGAGCTTTTGTTCCATGATGGCGAGTTGTTGGCGAGTTGCTTGGTCTTCTACTAATGCGTGATTAACAAATAATCTCGGCAGGTAAAAAATACCAGCAAACCAGCAAACCACAAAAATTATATGAAACGCTTTAATCCATAACATGAGTGGCTTAATGCTCCTAAAATAGTGGTACTTACGGTGTCGAGTATAGTTTTAATTATTGCTGAGGTTGTGCGTTGTGATTTGTAATATCTTGTCGTGTGACAATACCATAAACAGGGTAAGGCCCTGAAATATATCCGCTAATGTATACCGTGTTAACTTGGAATTGATTCATGGTTGCCAGCGCTTCTCGCAATGTGGCTTGGATGGACAGTTCAGCCATTGGTTCATGTTCACTGCTGAGCTCCAGTAGTGATACCTGTTCATGATGGGCGTCAGACAACAAGGTCTCGAGCTGTGCTGCAATATTTTTACGCTGGACCATATATATGTTTTTTTGCTCATCGATAATGACGTAGGCTTGATAGGGGTTGTCTAATAAGGCTTGCGCCTGCTCGCTAGAAATAGTGTTGTCAGTTTTATAGATATTGCGCTGCATTAATGTTGCAACACTGGTGCGTTGTAGTGCGAGACTGATAGGGTCGGTGGGCAGAAATTGTTTTAGGTGTTTGATCACCGTTTGGTGAGCCGAGCGCTGTTTAAATATTTCGCTGTTAGTGAGTGTAGCAATAGTTATCGCTAGCATGGCGGGGAAAATAATTGTTGGGCTGTCAGTCATTTCGAATAGCGCCATCAATGCCGCCAATGGTGCGTTTAACACTGCCCCCATTACCGCTCCCATGCCAAGCATGACGTAAAAATTATTACCGGTCGCTAAGTCCGGTGCCATCATGGTGCCAAGTGCGCCAATCGTGCCACCAAGGCAAGCGCCGATCAGCATAGAGGGGCCGATTAAGCCAACCGGCATACCTAGCCCGCAGCTAAAGGCGGTTGCCAGCAATTTTGCAACAGTAATCGCCAGCATAATGGTGATGGTGAGATCTCCAGCGAGCACGCTATTGAGTGAGTCGTGACCAATCCCCATGACTTCTGGTACCACTAATGCGCAGCAGCCGGTAATTAGTCCAGCTAAACTCATGCGTTGAAAAATAGATAAGTCAGATAGCTGCAGCCCCATTTTCATAATTATGCTGAATAATGCCGCGCAGGCTCCGGCGAGTAGGCCTAATAATGCAATGAAAGGGAGTTCCAGTAGTGAATTCATTTGTACGGTTGGTACTGAAAAAATAGTGGCCGAGCCATAGACGATTCTAGTCATCGTGGTTGCCGTTATAGTCGCAAGGATGACGGGGGTAAAACCAGCGATTGTGTATTCCATCATCACTACTTCCATTGCAAAGATAACCCCTGCAATAGGCGTGTTAAAAGCGGAGGCAATGGCAGCTGCGGTGCCGCAACCGATAAGTACGCGCAGGCTGTTATTGGGTAACTGCAGTTTTTGTCCTAAATAGCTGCTGATAGCTGCGCCTAAGTGAACGGCGGGGCCTTCTCTCCCGCCAGACTGTCCTGTTGCTAAAGCAAAGGCGCCACCCCAAAACTGAATTACCGCGTTTTTGATCGGCAGCCGCCCATCATGAGCGTGTAGATGAGTAATAACGTGAGGAATCCCCGTTCGTAAACTATCCTTACTGACTCGCTTGAGTAGCGCGCCGAGAATAATGGCGCTGCCAAAGGGGAGTGCGAAATACAACCAGCGGGGTAGTGATTCAAAGTCTTCAGGGTTTTGGTTGGGCATCCATAAGGTGGGCGGCCATTCAATCAGAAACCGAAAACCCAGCATAACCACTGCGGTACTTAGTCCTACCATTACACCCATCAATGAGAAATGTAGCAAAGAGGTGTTGTTGGCAAGCCGCAGGCGAAGGTGATGCATCCAAGAATGGATCATGCGGGTATAGCCTCGAAAGACTGCATTGTCTTAAAAAATGAGAATTTAATACGATTACCCTTAAAGGTTTATGCTTAATTATTGATTCAATTGATTTATTATAGTGCAGCTATGCTTGTGTTTGAATTGCATAGTTTTTTTAGCAAGCGATAAGCGCAGTTTTATTGGAGATAAAAGTGGTTAAAGTAGGAATAGTTGGTGGTACAGGCTATACCGGCGTCGAATTATTACGAATGCTGGTTAATCATCCACAGGCAGAAGTGGCGGTGATTACTTCGCGCGCGGAAGACGGTTTGCGTGTTGATGAGTTGTATCCCAGCTTGCGCGGTCATCTTGATCTTTGTTTTTCCAGTCCGGATGTGACGTTATTGTCGCAGTGTGATGTGGTGTTTTTTGCTACCCCGCACAATGTTGCCATGAATATGATGCCCGAGCTGTTGGCATTAGGTACGCGGGTTGTTGATTTGTCGGCGGACTTTCGGATTCGCGATCATCAGCTTTGGTCGCAATGGTACGGTGAACCGCATGCTTGCCCTGAGTTATTGGCTGATGCTGTTTATGGTTTGCCTGAACTAAATCGCGAGCAAATAAAAACCGCACAATTGGTGGCGTGTCCTGGCTGTTATCCGACTTCTGTTCAGTTGGGCTTTATGCCGTTGTTAGAAAACAAATTAGTTGATACGCGTCGTTTAATTGCCAATGCAGCTTCAGGTGTTAGTGGTGCTGGCCGGCAGGCAAAGATTGATAATTTATTTGCAGAGGTGAGCGATAGCTATAAAGCTTATGCGATTCCAGGGCATCGGCATTTGCCAGAAATTGAGCAAGGACTGAATGATATTTGCGGTGAGGATGTACAGCTGACTTTTGCGCCTCACCTAGTGCCGATGATTCGTGGAATGCATTCAACGCTGTATTCTGAGCTACTCGGCAGCGATATTTCTCTTGAAGGTATTCAGGCTTTATATGAGCAGCGTTATGCGAATGAGCCATTTGTAGATGTGTTGCCACTGGGTAGCCATCCACAGACACGCAGCGTAAAGGGTGCGAATACTTGTCGCTTATCCATTCATAAACCTCAGGGGCGCGATACCATTGTGGTTTTGTCAGTGATTGATAACCTGGTCAAAGGCGCTTCGGGTCAGGCGATTCAGAATATGAATATTATGTTGGGGTTGGACGAGACGGCAGGCTTAACGACTGTCGCCTTGATGCCTTAAGTTATGTCTACGGTAACCGGAAGTAAGCAGTATAAATCGATTGTCGTTGAGCATAAACCGGCTCGGCGCTTGCTACTCTGTGTCGCAGTGTTGTTACTGTTGTTAGTTGCCAGTGCTATTGCCTACTGGCAAGGCGGTCGCATGCTTGAGGCTGATTTTGAAAAGCTAGAGGCTGAGTATCGAGTAACGGCTGAGCAGCTTGAAGCTGTTTCTGAAAAATATAGAAACGCTAGCCAGCAACTCACTAATCAGACGGTGGGTGCTGAAGTCGATAGGCAGGCGGTGGAAGAGGTGCGTTCTGCGGTGAGAGAGCACAAGCAAACGATTGCCGAGCTAAGCGAAGAAATTACTTTTTACAAAGGCTTGATGGCGCCGACTGATCGCGAGAAAGGTTTAGGTATTCGCGGCTGGGAAGTTTATGCGACCAGTAATCCGCAGCGTTTTCAGTTTAAATTAATTGTTCAGCAATTGGCGATTAAGCATCAGCTGCTAACAGGGTCGATTACGGCCGTTATTGATGGCACGCTCAACGGCATTGAAACCACTCTTTCGCTACATGATATTTCTGAGGAAATTGATAAACGGGATATCATTTTGAGATTCAAGTACTTTCAATATATTGAGGGTGAATTTACTTTGCCTGTTGGTTTCATTCCAGAGCAGATCGACCTTGCCGCTCGTGCGACTAAGCCGAATAAAGTACAAATTGAAAAACAATATGCTTGGTTGGTTCAGCGCTAGATATTGGTGTTTGTTAGTAGTAAGTCACAGAAGGCCTGCTCGTCTAGTGGATGAAAGAGGCTATTATTGATATTTAATTAATAGGTGTTTGGTCGATAGTTGTTTAATCGATTGGTTCTTAAGGCGAGTTGCAGTTTAAGTACAGAAAACTTTAATTGGATAGGTTTAGCGGAGATATAGCAATGGCATTTCAAAGTGGTCAATCAACGACCTTAATTTCAAAAGATTCCGAGATTGATGGCAATATTAAATTTAGCGGTGACTTAGAAGTGCAGGGTTTAGTGCGAGGCAATATCTCGGCAGCCCCTGACAGCAAGGCGACCGTAAGAGTCGTTGAAGGTGGTCGTGTTGAGGGTGAAATCCATGCGCCAGTGGTGATTATTAATGGGCGCATTGTGGGTGATGTCCATTGTAGTGAGCATGTTGAGCTGGCCGCAAAGGCCGAAGTCGAGGGCAATGTGCACTACAATTTAATCGAAATGGTTAAAGGTTCGCAGGTTAACGGTAATTTAATGTATGCCGGTAATCAGAAGAAAACGGGCAAAATAGAGTCTTTGCTTACGAATAATCAAGCTTCTAACTCTTAATTCTTGACTAAAACGGTTGGTTTTTAGGATAATCAGCCGATGAGTGCCGCACTTGCGGTATAAGGCTGCAGTGTTTTTGTAGTGAGAGTGTTGAATAATCGAGGTGTGTGTATGTCAGCAGCAGAGCAGTTTACCCCACAGGTGCTGATATTGACTGAAAGAGCGGTCGCTAAATTAAAAAACTTAATTGAAGCTGAATCCAATGATGAGCTGAAGCTGCGTGTTTTTGTTACCGGTGGTGGCTGTGCTGGTTTCTCTTACGGTTTTACATTCGATGAAATCGTTGCTGATGATGATACGGTTGTTGAGCAGGATAATGTTTTTGCGCTAGTTGACCCTATGAGTTACCAGTATTTAGTAGGCGCTGAAGTCGATTATATTGAAGGGCTTGAAGGTTCACGCTTTGTTGTTGGTAATCCTAATGCCGACACTACCTGCGGCTGTGGTTCTTCTTTTTCTATATAGCTTTGTGAGTAAGCGTTAATTGCTTTGAGCGGTTTTCTTTAAGCGAAATATATTGCCCCTAAAATAGTTTCGCAATTAGCCCCTGTTACATTCATTAAATTACCTGATTTCTTTTCTAGTGTTTGTTTGGCGAGCCAAGCAAAGGCTGCGGCTTCTATCCATTCAGGTGCAATTCCCAGTTGCTGTGTGCTCGCAACAATGGTGGGGTGAGTGAGTGCTTCCAAACGCAGCATAAGCTGTGTGTTATATGCGCCGCCCCCACAAATATAAATTTCATTTACTGGTTCGGGTAGCTGATTGAGCGCTTGAGTAATCGACTGTGTGGTTAGTTCCAGCAAAGTTGCCTGTACGTCCTCTGCCGCATAATTATTGCTGTTAATCCCTTGCTCAATAAACTCGAGATTAAAATCCTCTCTGCCTGTGCTCTTGGGGATGGGTTTGGCAAAGAAGGGATCGGCTAATAATTTTTCTAGCAGTGGTTTGATAATGCTGCCGCTGCTAGCCCACTGTCCTTTGGTGTCGTATTTTTTTTGCTGTGTTTTTTGAATCCAGCTATCGAGCAGAATATTGCCGGGGCCGGTATCAAAGCCAAGGTGTTGGCCATTGGCATTTAGATAAGTGATGTTGGCCATGCCGCCGATATTAATGATAGCCCGGTTGTGTTGGCTTGAGCTAAATACTGCCCGGTGAAAGGTCGGTGCTAGAGGTGCTCCCTGGCCGCCTGCAGCGATATCTTTGCGGCGAAAGTCTGCAACAGTGGTAATGCCAGTTTCGAAAGCGATGGTATTGGGATCGCCAATTTGTAAGGTAAAGGGGTGTGTTGCTTGGGGTCGGTGGCGAATGGTTTGACCGTGACTACCGATGGCAGCAATATCTTGAGGTTTTAGCTGGTTGCGTTCTAATAATGTTGTTACTGCATGGGTGAAGGCGCTGGCTAGTTGTCGATCAGCTTCCCCCAGTCGTTCTATTTCGTTGTCACCGGGTGAGCACAGGCGGATAAGTTCACTGCGAAGTTCATCGGGAATATGGTGTTCTAGTGTGTCGATAATTGAATATTGGTTTTGATCAAAACTGACAAGTGCGGCATCAATGCTATCGAGGCTAGTGCCGGACATGAGTCCAATATAGAGTTTTGCTTGGCTGGCTAGTATTTCCACTTAAAGCGTTGTGCTGCCAGAAAGCTGAGAGCTTTTGGCGAGTTTTTGATGACTGTTATAGGTTTCAAGCTGCATTTGCAGGCCGCTGATTTGCGCTAAGAAATTAGCTTTTTCCTTGGATTCAATGCTTTCAGCTTTAGGTAGCTTGCTGACAATCGTTCGGGGGTTTTGATGAGTCCCGTTGACTAAAAATTCATAGTGTAAATGTGGGCCGGTGGCATAGCCGGTAGAGCCAACCCAGCCAATAATTTGCTGTTGCTTAACTTTTTGGCCTTTTTTTACGCCGCGCTTATGGAGGTGCAAATATTTGGTTTCATACTCGGTGCCGTGGCTGATAAATACGTAGTTGCCATTGGCCTTGGTGTAGCCTGAGGC
>CALBVI010000029.1 GCA_937969395.1 uncultured Spongiibacteraceae bacterium
GACAAGTAATACACCAGTCTGCGGTTACGTTAATAAAAACGGATTTCCCCTGTTGCTGTAATTCACTCAATACTTGAGGAGAATAGGCTTGCCAGTTTTCACCGTCAGCGCTGTTATTACTTTGTGATTGGGTGGTTAGCAGTGGGTTGGCTAATAAACTTAATGCTAGCAGGGTGCAAATGGCGGCAGTTGTTTTACCGACGGTGTTGCTGTTTTGCCATAGCCAGATACTGAAAGCTATTAACACACAGCCTAATAATATGGCGGCCATGCCATTGACGCCGGTTTGGTTGCCGACAACCCAGGCTAGCCATACGCTGGTTGCGTAGAGTGGGAAGGCTAAAATTTGTTTGAGTTTGTCCATCCACGGACCAGGCTTGGGTATTTTGTTAAGTAGTCTAGGGGAAAAACTTAGTAGTAATACCGGTAGCGCCATACCAAAACCTAAGCAGGCGAAAACGCTAATAGCGATGATAGGCGGCTGAGTGACCGCAAAGCCTAGAGCCGTGCCCATCATCGGTGCTGTGCAAGGACTGGCGACAATAGTAGCGAGTACACCGGTAAAAAAACTGCCGCTATAACCTGATTTGTTGGCAAGTTGGCTGCCGGTATTCATCCATTGTCCACCAAACTCAACCATGCCTGATAGGCTTAGCCCCATAGTGAAAAAGAGGTAGGCGAGAGCGGCGACAAACCAAGGTGATTGGAGGTGGAAGCCCCAACCTATAGCCTCGCCTGCGGCCTGTAGTGACACTAAAACGGCCGCGACTAAAATAAAACTGAGGACGACACCTGCGGTATAAGTTAGACCGTGAACAGATTGTGAGTGATCTTTATCATTAGCAAAGCCTAATACTTTAAGGCTGAGTATGGGAAACACGCAGGGCATTAAGTTGAGAATGCTGCCGCCAAGTATCGCCAGTAATAACATATAAGGGAGTTTGGCAAAATCGGCTTGTTTGGGTTGAGCTGCTGCCGCCTGAGTGCTGTTGCTGGTATTGCCAGCGTCGATATTGGCTAATCCCGATGTGGGTTTGTCAATTTCAACGAGTGTGGCGTTAAATGTATCGACTTGAAAATAACGTTTCCGCGGGGGATAACACAGACCGGCATCGGCGCAGCCTTGTGCTGTGATTGTGAGCAGTAGGTTGTTCTCGGTAACGTCAGTAGTCAGTAGAATGTCGGCGTTGTGGTAATAGACCTCGACTTCACCAAAATAGTCGTCAACTTTAGCTAAACCATCGGGGATTTGTTCGGTCAGAGTTAATGATTCGCCTTGAGCGTTTTCTAAGGTGAAGTTAAAACTGTGTCTATAGAGGTAGTAGTGAGCGGCGATTTGCCAATTGACGCGAATCGTATGTTCATTGGTAGATGGTTCGCTGTTAAGTCCATTGTTGTTAAGTTCGTGGTTGCTAAGTCCAGAGTTATTGAACTCGACATTTAGAATGTAGGCTTCATCGACGGGTAAAAATTCTTCTGGTTCAATGGTGTCGGCTTCGGTGGTGCTTGAGTCGATAGCGCTAAAGCTATCGCTGCTGTCAAAAATGGCGCTGCTATCGGTGTCGGCATAGACATTATTGCTAAAGCCGATGCTCAAGCTGTATATAGCGAGTAATAGCAGGTATTTTTTAGTGGTAGATAACATAGTGGCTAGCTTGTCTAGTAAGATTAGAAGTCGGCAGTTAGTGATTTATGGTATTGATTATAGGCTTGATTGAGAGTGATAAGACTATAAAGACAGGGACTTGGTTCAAATAATCGTTATTTAAGGTGTAGGTTAACATAGTGAGAAGGTGTTGTTGCTCATGACAAAGTGGTTGCTAGTATCGTTGATGTTGTTAGTTTTGCAGGCTTGTCAGCTGCCGTTGGGTGAAGGTGAGCGGCAGCGTGATGCTCAAATTAGAGTGGAGCAACAAGCTGCTGCGCAAGCATTACTGCTCGAAAGGTCTCGGCGGATTGAGGTTGAGGCTAGAAAGGTTGAAGAGAGAGCTAAAGAAAGTCGTCGCCGTGAAATTAACTATTTATTGTTGATGGCAGAACAGGCTTTGTCGAGTGATCGTTTGATGCAGCCGGCATCAGATAATGCCTATGATTGGTATCAGCAAGTGCTGGCATTAGATAGCGTAAATGCCGCCGCTCATAACGGTATGCGGCAAATCACTGTGCGTTATGTGGCGTTGGCGCAGCAGTACTATGATCAGGGTCTATTTCAGCGTGCACATCAAATGCTTGATGGTGCGGGAAGGGTGTCAGCTTCTCCCAGTGTTGTTGAGGCTTTAAAGCAGCAATATAAATTACCTCCAGCCAAAAAGAATGAATTTCACTTGTCAGTTAAAGCCTTGGCGGCGCGTGGTGAGTTAATCAATGATGAATTGATAGCAATCACCAATCGTGCTGTAGAGGCGCAGTCACGTTTATTGATTGTGGCAAGAAATGATGAGGAGGGTCGGTGGATCTACCGACAGATGCGCAGCTTTACGCAAGATTATCGTTTGCGAGGTAATATCCAGTTGGGTGAGCGGCCGAAAATAGTGTTGCTGGATCTAGAAACATAAAATCTCCGCAGTCGCTTATAGATACGTTATTATGCGGGCAAGTTTTTAATATTTTTTGTGAA